>JAJDBA010000115.1 GCA_029261675.1 Nitrospinaceae bacterium | reverse complement strand
AATTTATATGCCCAAATTATACGGGAACTGGCGGTAAAAAAGAAGAAATTTAAGACTTATAGTAGTTCTCAATGGCATCGAGGAGAGATGCGACCGTGTATTCCTGAGGAAGGATATCTACTTTCAATCCTGCCTCTTCTGCGGTTTTTGCAGTGACAGGGCCAATGCAGGCGATGCGGGTTTTTTTTATTTTCGGCAAGATCGCCTCTCCGGTTAAGGCGAGAAAGTTTTTGACAGTGGATGACGAGGTGAATGTCAGTACATCAATATTTTCCGAATGAAGCCTTTTTGCCAGAGCATCGGATTTGCTTTTCGGTAAAACGGTTTGGTAAGTGGGAGCGACATCCACTATGGCTCCCATCTCTCGAAGTTTTTCAGGGAGAATTTCGCGGGCAACGGTAGCACGGGGAATGAGAAAACGTTTTCTAGCAATGTTTTCTTTGCCAATGCTATCTATCAAAGACTCGGCGACAAAGTCATCTGGAACAACGTCTACGCAAATTCCCAGATCACGAACCGCTTCGGCTGTCTTTGGTCCAATGGTAAAGACTCTCACGCCTTTTAAATTGCGAATGTCTTGCTGGGTTTCTTTGAGTCGTTGTGAAAAAAAACGCACTCCGTTAACGCTGGTAAAAATGAGGCCATCGTAACGAGAAAGATTTTTCAATGCGTCATCAAGCGGTGTCCAGTCATCAGGTGCAATCGTTTCGATGACTGGGAAGAAAAAAGGTTCTGCACCTAATTCTCGCAACCGTTCGATCATGCTTTCGGCTTGGTCTCCCTTACGGGTTACCACAACGGTTTTTCCGAATAGGGGTAAGTGTTCATACCATTCTATTTCGGGTTTCAAGTTGACCACTTCGCCGATAATGGTGAGGGCGGGGGGCGATATTTTTTCCTTGGAAGCCATTTCTACAATGGTCGAGAGAGTTCCCTTCCAGGTTTTCTGGCGCGCGGTGCTTCCCCATTGTATAACAGCAATAGGCGTTTCCGGGTTCTTGCCAAACTTGATTAGTTTTTCTACGATCAAAGGCAGTTTGCGTGCGCCCATCAAAAATACTAGGGTGCCGGATCGGGAAGCTATTTTCTCCCAGTCGATGTGAATATCGTCCTGCTTTTTTTCATTACTTCCTGTGATAATGGAAAGGGTTGAAGAAAGATGCCGATGAGTTAAAGGAATGCCAGCATAGGCCGCAACCCCGGTTACCGATGTGACACCGGGAACAATGAGGAAGGGAATTTGTAACTTGCTGACCGCTTGAATCTCTTCGCCACCGCGACCAAAAATAAAAGGGTCTCCGCCTTTGAGTCGCACAACAATCTTTCCTTCTTCGGCTTTTTCAACAAGCAGAGCATTAATTTTTTCCTGCTCGAGACTGGCAACGCCTTCTTTTTTTCCAACGTAGATAATTTCTGTTTCTTTTTGCGTAAAACGTAACAGGTCTTCGTTTACCAGATGGTCGAAAAGAACGACATCGGCTTTTTGTAGCCAGTGTTTCCCCTGCAAGGTCAATAGACTCGCATCCCCTGGCCCGGCACCAACGAGGATTACTTTTCCCTGTTTGTTGCTTGAATTATTCATTTTGGGAATGCAGGTAATTGGCCATATTTGCAAAGTCAGACATGGACAGGGTTTCGCCTCGTCTGGAAAGATCGATGCCGGCAAGTTGGGCTTGTTCGAATTTATCTTCCCATGGCTTTAGATTGTTTTTGAGCATTTTTCGTTTGTGCAAAAAAGCGGCATTGACTATTTTGAAAAAAAGTTGCGGGTCTTCAACTTGAACACTGGGTTGTGGCAGTGGTTTCAGAGAGAATAGAGAAGAGTCTATTTTGGGTCGCGGTGAAAAAGCAGTATTGGGTATTTCCAGCAAGCGTTCTACCTTGCAGTGGTACTGCACATAAACCGAAAGCGAGCTGTATTCTTTATTGCACGGTTCCGCTGTCAGTCGGTCGACGACTTCTTTTTGCATCATTAGGGTCATGGACTGAATTCGGCTGCCAAAATGGATCAGTTTTTTCATTATATGGGTGGCCGCATAGTAAGGAAGGTTGGACACAACTTTGAAGCCTGGTTCGAGAGAGGCGTAGTCGAATTTTGCGGCATCCTTTTCTACTATTTTAAAAGAAGGACTATCAGGAAAACGGCTTTCCAATTCCCGGCACAGTTTAGGGTCGAGCTCAATAGCAGTCAGGGAACGCGCTATCGGGAGAAGCCGTTGCGTGAGAACGCCCTTTCCGGGTCCGATTTCGACAACGTGATCTTCGGGTTGGATATTTGCCAACGTGATAATATTGTGTGCAATTTCAGAATCGACAAGAAAGTTTTGCCCGAGCGGCCTTTTTCTCATTGCATGGGAAGAGTGGATTGCGATAATCGGCCCGCAGTTTTTAATGCCAGCTTAAGGTTTTCTGCAGAGGCTTTGTTGCGACCGACAATATCGTAGGCAGTGCCATGATCCACAGACGTTCGTAAGATTGGCAGACCCATAGTTATATTGACTCCCATACCATTCATTTTCACGGGGATCATTCCTTGATCGTGATACATGCAGATGACCGCATCGTATTTTTCGGATGCCGTTCTTTGAAACAGAGCATCTGCTGGATAGGGGCCACTTGCTTGAATGCCTTCCTGCTGTGCCGTTTTTATTGCTGGAAGGATGAATTCTATTTCCTCCTTCCCAAAAATACCGCCATCACCGCAATGCGGATTAAGACCGACCACGGCAATGCTGGGAACATCTGTAACATGTTTCTGTAGCCAATCATTTGTTTGCCGGATGCTTTGCAAAACTTTTTCTTCGGTAATTTGTGATTTGACCTGATCCAAAGGAAGATGTGTTGTTACTAATACCACTCGCAGTGAATTCCCTTCCATCATAAGGCTGGGACTTTTAGAGTCTGTCAAATGTCCTAAAAGTTCAGTATGCCCCGGGAAAGGATGACCCGCCAAATGTAAGCTTTGTTTATTAATAGGGCTGGTTGTAATGGCGGCGACCTCATCTTTGAGAGCTAGTTCAACGGCTTTTTGGATGGCTTCATAACTGGCCTTGCCGCCCTCTGCAGAGGGTTTCCCCATGGAAAGTGTTTCGGGTACATTTTTAAGATCGATGACATCTATTGTGCAGGTCTGGTACCAACCTTCTTCAGGTGAGGTGACCGAATGGATGAGAATTTCTGGTGCAATTTGCTTTGCGGTTTTTTTAAGTACCTCGGCATCGCCAATTACTAGAACCCGGGTATCGACCGATAAGAGTTCATCCTGAAACGCTTTGACAATTATTTCAGGACCGATCCCCGCAGGGTCACCGAGAGTTAATGCAATGATGGCTTCCATTTATTATTCTTTTAGATGTAGAGTAAATGTGGGGAAAATAGTTGCAAAAAATTAACTAACTGTATTTGATGCAATAAATTTACCCGCTCTTGGGTTGCAAGAGCGGGTAAAGGTTTGAAATCATTTTTATGAGACTGCTATTTTCTAAGCTCGTGAATTTTCCCGGCAGACTTTTTCTTGCCTGCAACAGGCTTTGGGCTTGCGTCGAGAATTTTCTTATCCACGTTGTTCTCATATTCTTTAAAGTTTTCAATAAACTGGTTGGCCAGTTCATTGGCTTTCTCGTCATAGGCTTCCGGATTTTTCCAGGTATTTCTGGGAAATAGGTATTCTTTTGGTACGCCTTTAACAGTCAGTGGAATTTGTATCCCGAATACCGGATCGGTTTCGGTTTCAATATTGTCCAGTTGACCTTCGAGAATGGCCTTGATCATAGCGCGGGTATATTTAATTTCGATTCTTTTCCCCACCCCGTAAGCTCCTCCCGTCCAACCGGTGTTTACAAGCCAGCAAGAGACTTTATGCTTGTCAATTCTTTCACCGAGCATATCGGCATAAACCGAAGGATGCAATGACATGAAAGGAGCACCAAAACAGGTGCTGAATATAGCCGTAGGTTCGCGGCTCATACCCTTTTCGGTGCCCGCAACCTTGGCGGTGTAACCGGAAATGAAATGGTACATGGCTTGCTCGGGTGTTAGTTTTGAAACCGGAGGCATGACACCATAAGCATCGCAGGTTAGCATGATTACATTGTCAGGATGTCCACCCATGCCTTCAAGTACTGCGTTGTTAATATGGGTGATGGGATAGCTGGCACGCGTGTTTTCAGTCAGACTGGCATCGTCCAAGTCCAACCGTCGTGCATCTTTGCTCAGAACCACGTTCTCAAGCAAGGTGCCGAATCGACGTGTGCATTCAAAAATTTCGGGTTCTGATTTTTGTGAAAGGCGGATTACTTTGGCGTAACAACCGCCTTCAAAGTTAAAAACACCGCGATCACTCCATCCGTGCTCGTCATCTCCAATGAGCTTTCTTTGTGGATCGGCGGATAATGTGGTTTTACCGGTGCCGGAAAGCCCAAAAAATATTGCAGAATCCCCTTTTTTACCAATATTAGCGGAACAATGCATGGATAGAACGGACTGTTTTTGCGGTAGCAGATAATTCAATATGGAGAATACGGATTTCTTAATTTCCCCTGCGTAGCTTGTGCCTCCGATAAGGACCAGTTGTTTGCCAAAGTCAACGATGACAAAAACCTCTGAATTGGTACCGTCAATGGCTGGCACCGCCTTGAA
This sequence comes from Nitrospinaceae bacterium, assembly GCA_029261675.1. Lineage (GTDB taxonomy): Bacteria > Nitrospinota > Nitrospinia > Nitrospinales > VA-1 > UBA8687. The sequence continues at coordinate 937 of JAJDBA010000115.1, read as the reverse complement.
ATCAGGCACATGCATAATAGTGAATGCGGGCTCATGGTTCTCCAGTTTAGCCATATCCTTAATCTGTATAAACATATTACGGGCAAATAAACTGTGCCATGCGTGTTCGGTAATAACACGGATATGAGTCTGATGGTTTGGGTCGCATCCGGCACAACAATCTTGGACATAGACTTCCTTGCCTTGCAAATAAGCCAATACACGAGAATAGAGAGCTTCAAATTGTTCTACGGAAAAGGGGCGGTTCACCTTTCCCCACCAGATATTTTCTTGGCTGGAGGGCTCTTGAACGATAAATTTATCGTTAGGAGCTCTACCTGTATGCTCACCTGTGGTTACACAAACAGGGCCAAGATGTGACAATTGGCCTTCTTTATTGGCTATTATGTGCTCGTAAAGCTGTGGAGTGGATAAATTCCAGTTGATTTTTTTTAAGTTCTTGAGGCCGTGAGTTTCCAAACCTACTTTATGTTTTAAAACGTTTTGCGGCATGGACAAAATTCCTTTATTATAAGGCGGTGAGCAACCGTAAACCCTTATTTGGGAACAGTTTTCCCCGTTCCCGGGGCCTACTAATAAACCATAATTTATTTTAGCATATAAAATATAAATGAAAATAGGTTTTTGGGGCTAAAACTCTATTTCTTATCGGTTAAAAACAGGAATCTTCAAAATGTTCAATTTTCTGGAAAAAAAAGCAAAAGAGCCGGTGATTAAGGTGTTGGCCAGAGAACGTACCCAGTACAACGACATTTATGTCATTCAAAATGACGACTACCGGGAACTTTGGTTTAAGGGCAATGGTGATTATTTTCTGCAAAGCAGGGTGAATATCGAGAAACAAAAGCAATTGTCACTGGTCTATTCCAATATGATGATGGCATCTTTGCTTTTCTGTCCCAAACCGCAAAGATTATTAATGGTCGGATTAGGAGGG
>JAJDBA010000114.1 GCA_029261675.1 Nitrospinaceae bacterium | reverse complement strand
CCGCTGACAGAATCCATTGCCGATATTGGCCGCCAAACCAGTTGGCAATTTATAAAAAACCTTCTTGTAAAGTAGGGGAAGGCATTTTTTATTTAAAACCACGCAACAGTTTGCTATGATTTATCATTGCATAATATTTTTAGGTAGCACTACCTCTTAAAGGAAAAATATAAATGAAAGTCTCACTCGCAAGTGCAATGGGTACCTGTTTTGGAGTTCAGGATGCCATCAACCTCGCCATGTCCCCCGAATTCAACAATGAATTAACGATTGTGGGGCAACTGGTTCACAATCCTCAAGTTAGTGATTCCTTAAAACAAAACGGAGTATCTCTGGTACCCGGGATTGAAGATATAAGCAAAATTAAAACTAAAAAAGTAATGATAACTGCCCATGGTGCAGCTGAAAAAACAAAACAACGGCTCCACGATGCTGGTTTTATTGTTTTTGACGCTAGTTGTCCTTTGGTGATGAGGGTTCATCAAACGATAAAATCGTTGGTCTCTAAAGGCTATTTTCCGGTGGTGATCGGACAAAAAGACCATGTGGAAGTTAAAGGCATCGTTGGTGATCTGGATGATCATCTGGTCATCAATAATGAAGAAGATTTTCCGAAGATTGAAAAATCCGGGAATCGCAAATTGGGAATCGTCACCCAAACCACGCAACAAAGAGATAAAGTGGAAGCCTTGGTTGATAAAATTCGCGCCCTTGATTATGTAGATGAGGTATCCTTTGTAAATACCATCTGCCAGCCTACCCATGATCGACAGGTAGCGGTGCATGAACTGGCAGATCAGGTAGACCTTATGATTGTTATTGGAGGTTATAACTCATCCAACACCAAAAAGTTGGTCCATGTTTGCGACGAAAAAGGGATAGAAGCCCATCACATCGAATCATTTGATCAGTTGGATAAAAATTGGTTCGTTAGGAAACAGCATGTGGGGATAACAGCTGGCACAAGTACCCCCGAAAATGTCATTAACGAAGTACACACAAAAATTCTGGAAATTGCCGAAGAAGTAGAAGGCCAGGTTTCACTTACCTCTTGAAAAAGTCTCAATAATAAGTGCCCCAGGTAGGCCTCCCAAATATTCTATTTATCCAACCCCTATAAGTGCAGAAACGAGCTCTATGTAATATGGACGATTGGACTTACTGCCAGCAGACTCTTCCCAAAGTCAGCAGAACCTTTGCCCTAAACATCAAGACCTTGCAAGGTGAGCTGCATCGTAGCGTATTAATCGCATACCTGTTCTGTCGAACCGTTGACACCGTTGAAGATGCAGCAGAACTCGACCCGAAAATTAAAATCAAATTACTCTTTGAGTTTTCACGTTTGATAGAAAATCGGGAATATCGCCTAAAAAATATAGACACATGGCTGAATGACTGCGCTACCGTTGATGGCAGTCCAAACGATTTGGACCTGCTAAGAAATATCAAACGTGTGTTCAATATTTTCGATTCGCTAAAAAGTAATTACCAGAATCAGATCACCCCAGCTGTCTCAAAAATGTCAAAAGGGATGGCCCATTTCCAAAGCCGTTTTCAGTTTGGGGAAATCACACCTTTGGAAAACGAAGAAGACTTGGAAGAGTATTGTTACTTTGTAGCTGGAGTCGTAGGCGAAATGTTATGCGATCTCTTCCTTCAGAAACTGAGTACCCTCCCCGAGTCAGCTCGAACGATAATGAAAGAGAATGCTGTGTCTTTTGGTCTCGGACTGCAAATGACGAATATATCAAAAGACGTAATGGCAGATCGTGAACGAGGCTGGTCTTATATTCCGCAAAGTTTGATCACCGAGAATGGCCTTACTGTCGATGAATTTCATTCCGGGAAATCGGTCGAGAAAAATCTGCAAATACTGGAAAAACTGCTATGCAAAACCAACGGACATTTACACGATGCGCTAAAGTTTACCCTCGCTATCCCTAGAACCGAATTATCTCTGCGTCTGTTTTGCATTTGGCCTTTGTGGATGGCCATGAAAACCGTTGCAGCGCTTCATAACAACCCGGCCTTGTTAAGCTCGAGCGCTCCTGTTAAAATCACACGAAGCCAAGTAAAAAGAATTTTATTCACAACACCTTTGATTGCGTGGTCCAACTTTATCCTTAAAAATTCATTTGATAATATTCTTAAAGGATTTAAAAGCCATCCAGAATTCGACCTGCAAAGCTTGCATCAAAGGTTGGCTAAAATTTCATTGGACAATACTTCTCCTAACATTCAAACCACCTAGGCAACTATGTCTGCAAAAGAAAGATTCATTGACAATCAAGACGGTTCGATAGCCGATTCCAAAACCCAGTTGATATGGATGAAAGAAGACGGTTGGCAAACTCAAGAAAAATGGTTCACATGGGATGAAGCATTAGAATTGGTTCATTATTACAACAGTTTAAAATTCTGCAGTTTCCAAGACTGGAGAATGCCGAGCCACGAGGAAATCGTAACTATCTATGATGAAGAGGTGTCTAATCAGGATAAATATGGAAAAGAGATTCACTTATTTCCGGTTTTTCCTCCCGGCGGACAGGCGACGGTGTGGTTAAAAGGCGAGTCGGGACAAGAGGGCACTTTGTTTGACTTTAAAAACAAAGAGTTTCGTCCTTTATATAAAAGCAAGAGTGGTCGCATGTCTGTTCGCCTGGTTCGGGGCGAGATGCTGAAATAGAGCAGTTTAGCTCCAAAAAATGAACCTTTTGACCTTTAACGCCATCTTATCCTAAACTTACGGAGAGTTGAGCTTGAATAAAAAACGTCTCATCACAATCGCAGGAGGACTCTGGTGCATCATAGGCCTTATGCTTGTTGTCCGCGGATTCGGTTTGTACCAACTCGCGGAAATGGAACAACATGCCACAGAAATAGCGATCACCATCTCCGGAATCATAGCAGGCCTGATCGGTCTGGTGAAAGGGAAATTTGTTCTGAGCAAAACAGCCCGCCGAAATAAAACCCGCATTCACAACTTGGAAGATCCGGTAAGCCTGCATGATATTTTCTCTAAGCCGTTTTATTTTTTGATCCCAATGATGATGGGACTCGGAATACTGCTCCGGTCTTTTAACGAATACCTTGGCGGTTATATAGTAGTCGCTGCTATTTATTGCGGCATAGGCATGGCACTAATTGTATCCAGCCGGATTTACTGGTTTTCGGATGCTGAAATTCTCGAATCTGAAAACCCATAAGAAACAAACCTAAAAATGAAAAATTTTTTCCTTACTCTTCATATGATTTCAATGTGCCTGGTCATCGGCACCTTATTCTTGCAATCTCTCACCGTGGTTTTTCGACTGCGCCTGAAATCAGTTGAAGAGGCAAAAGGGCTGGAAAAGACCCAGTCTCGAATACACAAATTCATTTATTATCCAATACTCGGTGTCACGCTGATATCGGGTATCGTTCTCGCCATCAAAACCGAGGCATTTGCAGAAGGGGATTGGCTTAAATGGAAAATTGGACTCCTGATGATTCTGATTGCGTTAGGTGTTCAAAATGGAAAACAGATCAAAGAAGCTGTTCTTCCCAAAAAATACGCGATGATGGTTCATATCGCTATTTTCATCGTAGGCGCCTTTATGATTTATCTCGCCACCATCAAACCTTTTTAATGGACATTCTGTTCACACTTGTTGCTAGTGTTGTTTTGATCATCGGCTTTCTCGTCGTCTGCCGCGTTGTTGATGAAGAGGAAGATGATGAAGAATCTGAAGATGGCACCGATAGACCCTGAACAAACACGTAAAAAATTTAAGCGACTAGAAAAACAAGCAGCTAAATGCCGCCTGTGTCCTGCTCTCGCTGACCAACTCGCAATATTAAGTTCTGCCAACGGCAATCTGAATGCAAAAATCGTTTTCGTAGCAGAAGCCCCCGGCCGCTTTGGCGCAGGCCGTACCGGAATCCCATTTCATGGCGATAAGTCGGGAGATAATTTCGAGACACTTTTAAAGCATATTGGCCTGACCCGCGCTGAGGTATTTATCACCAATGCCGCGTTGTGCAATCCCTTGGAAAATGGAAATAACCGACGACCAAAAGTAAGTGAAATCAAAAACTGCTCACCCTTTTTAAAAGAAACGCTCGAGCTTATCAGTCCGCAGGTAGTCGTGACACTTGGGTCTGTTGGCCTGCAAGCACTCAACTTCATTTTAGAAACTCGGTATCAACTCAAAGAGAATGTTGCCAGCCCCCTCACCACGCCCAACTTCATTCTGTTCCCCTTATATCACCCCAGTCCACGTGTTACCAACTGGATGCGCCCTCTTGCACAACAAAAAAAAGACTTCAAGAAAATCCTGCGGTGCATCTCCGATGGCAAAAGATCAATAACCAACAAGCGAAAAAAAACAAATTAACTTCTGGAAAAAGCCTGTTTCTAAAAGCTTTTATACATTTCCCACCTATAAAGCCCTGACCTATTTCCTTTCTCGTAGAAGCTTGACATAGGGTGTGAGGGATTTTATATATCTATATAGGAACAGGAGGTGAACCATGTATTACAACAATAATTTTCCAGACAATTTTTTTGCAAAAGGACATCGCACTCTCACTTGGGGAACCATTCTTCTAGGTGGCTTGCTATTTTTTCTCGCAATTATGATTTTTGCCTATCCGGCATTGATCGCTTACTTCATTGCAGCAGTGATTCTGTTCGCGGGTTTATCTATTCTGGCAATCGGCTGGAAAATTTGGCGGTTTCGAAATGAAATCACAAAGCTGGATAAAATTGAAGACGAGCCTTTTCACTACCGACCACCCAGAGCCAACCCAACCCATTTCACCTATTTCAGATGGTAAAAAATGAAGTATCAGCGTATTGAGGGGATTGATAAGGACTGGAGCTGCATCACCTTGGGCTGTTGGCAAATTGCCCCCAGCGATGGATGGGGAGATATTTGCTCGGAAAAAGACGCAGAAAAAGTGATACGTGTCGCACTTGATCAGGGAATTACCGCCTTCGACACCGCAGAAGGTTACGGAGATGGAGAATCGGAACGCCGTCTCGGCAAAGCATTAGGGTCACAAAAAGATTCAGCAATCATCATCTCAAAAATCTGGCCCGAAGCCAATCAAACCCTCAAAGACTATCAAAAAGCCCTCGACAATTCCCTGAAAGCTTTAGGTAGGGATTATGTTGACCTCTATCTCATGCATTGGCCGGGAAACTATTTTAACAGTCCCGAAAAAAGTAACCTACTTACCGAGCATATGCTGGCTCTCAAAAAAAGCGGTAAAGCAACTACCATCGGCCTTTCGAATTTTAAAGCCAATGACATCAAAATACTTGGCAATAACACCAAAGAATTTTCCCTCAACGAAGTACCTTACAGTTTGCTGGATCGTGGTTATGAAGGAGAAACTCTATCTCTTTGCAAGCAAAGCAACATGCAATACATGGCCTTTTCACCAACCGCGCAGGGGCTTCTTGCCCGTCCCATGAAAACTGAAGATCTGGAATTGCCAACGCGAAAAATGCACCACCTTTTCCAACCTTCCACCTTTGCAAAGGCAAAAGAAGTTTGGGAAACCGTTCGCATTATCGCCAACGAGTTAGGCTGTAATCCTGTCGAGGTTGCCGTTGCCTGGGTTCTCAAACAAGAAAATATTTTTACAGCTATTGTTGGCTCTAGAAAACCCGAACAGGTAGAAGAGTTTTCTCCGGCAGGCGATCTGGAGTTAAGCCGAGAACATCTGTCCCGTTTAACCGAATCCAGTAACGCTTTTCCTGCTGTCAAAGTTCGAGATTGAAAATTTCTCCCTTTCCCTGTTCCCCATAAACCCTTATTATTGAGCCATGGATGATGAAAAATGGGAAGAACCGCCGGAGGACAATGGCTTGACACTCGGCCCCGAAGAAACCCTGCAGCGAGAAATCGAAAAATCGAAATCGCTTAAAGTGGATCGCCTGCGGTTGAAAGACGAAATCGAAAAACTTAAAGAACAAAAGGAGAACCTTCAAGAAAAAAATCGTCAGCTCCATAGAAGAATCAACGCTTTGAGCAGCGAGACTCCCAATAGCCAACCCGAGACCCCTGCCATTAAAAAGAATGAATTAATCCCTTTCCTTATCGCTCTTTCGCTATTTTCTGCTCTGTTCTTCCTTTTTCGTAACTAATCCCAGCGTGACGCTGGACTCTTATTCTTATGTAATATAGGGTCTAGGGGGTGTGCCCGGTGGTTACTTACAATTTATTACATAAAACTAATTCCAGAAGCTCGGTGACAATTGTCACACAAGAAATGCCCCGACCAATTCCTAATCAGGCGTGGCCCGATGGAATTTTCGATGTTTTTCTGCTAAAATTCCGCATAAGTGTAGAAATAGTTGAATCTTTTTTCTCTATTTTTCCATCCAATAAAAATGCTCCCTAACGGGGAACCGGATAATTGTGACCCGAGAAATATCAACCAATGTATTGAGAGGAAAACCAAATGTGGGTATATGAATTTTTTCATGTGATCGTCGGAATTTTATGGATAGGCTTG
>JAJDBA010000113.1 GCA_029261675.1 Nitrospinaceae bacterium | reverse complement strand
AAAGGTTTTCTTCTTTTCCGGTCAGCCAGCGAATCAACCAGGGCCGCTGATATTTATTTCCTGCCCACATGAGGTCGGGACCCTTCAGGTTGAACTTCGATTCAGGTGCACCTTCAAATTTATGGCAGGTAGAACATTGGATTTGAATAATTTCTTTAGCTTTTTGCTCTTCGCTCGCCCAAGTAGAGGAGGTGCTAAAATTAAATGAAAGCGTAAAAAAATATAAAAAACTTAGAACTAGTAGTGGCCTTTTACTTGTCATCGGTTTTTTCTCCACCAAAGGTTTTGATAAAATGAATGGTGCCCCATGCTTCTTCTCCAGTTATTACTTTCTCGAAGCCCTTATAGTGACCAGGATCCCCTGAAAGTAGGTTCCTGATCCTATTGACTGCCTTATTACATAAGATATTTTTACTTATTAAATTATTCATCATATCGGCCAATTAAATGGGGTGGTTGGTTCGACAGGTGTTAATTTTGAGAAGGGAGTAAGCAGGGCATTTTCCCACCAAACCAGTGATTAAAGGAATCAGCCCTACAACGACCATTACAGTCCCCATAGTTCCAGCAGTGTAAGTTCCATAGCCCATTAAAACTATTCCTACTACTAACCTAAGAGCACGATCTGTAGATCCAACGTTGCAATGTGTCATGGCGAATCTCCTTTTTAAATTTATTTAACATTGATCGTCATAATGACGAACTCTTTATTCATTTGAGCTCCTTGGTGTGGTTCTACATAGGTGCCATCGTAGAAATACCATTGCAGAGGAACCATTTCTCCAAGCTTTTTAGGCTGTCTTGGTAACTTGCTAACATCCAAACCATTTTCAATAAATGTTTTTGGATTAAGGTAATACACAATGTCCTCATGAGTGTTTTCTGGATGAGAAGAATAGTGAGTCATATTATGCTTCGTAACGGTTTCCAACATGCAATACTCCCCGCTTGCTTTGGTAATGTCGATCGCCGCAATTTTGGAGCCTGGGGCAAACAGGTTTGCGATCGCGTTGATTTCTTTCTTTGCATTTCCCTTTAGCTTTAGAACGGGTTCAAACTCTTTTTTGAGGGCAGCCAATTCTTTTTCAGGGTTGCTTGAGGTCGAAGCTTCGACTGAGCTATTCAAAGGAATCAGGAAGCCAGCTATAATTAGAAATGCTGAAAAATATGGGTTAAGTTTTAGAATTTTGTTCATGTTTCCTCTTTTCTTAAAAAGATTGTAAGTTCTAAAAATTGGATTTTCCTCATCCAATTCATAAATCCAATATAAAGAACGTGAAGGAAATAAGTAATCGCTACAACCACTATTCTAATGAGGTAGGTTCTTAACTATTTTTGTAGTCGAACTACTACAGAATTTATTGAGCCAGTTGTCGGATATAAAGAATCATTTGCCAAATACTTTTATCTTTCGTGGTGTTGTACGCTTGCATTTCGGTGTTGGGTGAACCGTTTTTGATAATCCAGAACATCTGGCCATCGGTAATATCTTTCATTGTTGCAGCGCAGGTAAAGTTTCGTGGCGGAGGCACCATGTTAAAAGATTTTGACCCTTTGCCATCGCCTTTTAGACCATGACAATGCTTGCAAGCAAGCGGCTTTGCTTTTTGAGTAAAATAGAGTTTTCCCTTTTTAATGTTTCTTTTGCTGGGTTCTAGAGGGTTCTTTAATTTGTGAATATCTCCAGGCGCTTGGGAGGTTTTACGCAGTTGCGGGCAAAGACCCGGCTGACTTGAACCATTGGCCGCCTGTTCTGATTTGACTTCTAGGGAAGGGCCTTTAAAAGTTTTTTTCATATAGGCAATAACATCTGCTACGCCTTGTGGCTTGAGCGTTAGTCCCCAATAGGGCATGTAAGGAGACTTTCCAACCGCTTTACCGCCGTAATAAACGACATTGTAGAGATAGTCTTCTGGTTCTTTATTTAAAGCCATATTTGCGTGAATAGCTGGATTCGGTTTGAGGTCTGAAGCCGCAGGACCATCCCCCTTCCCTGTGGCGCCATGACATTGCGAGCAGTATTCTTTATAGATTTGTTTTCCTCGATCCGCACGAGCGCTTTTAAAAAAAATGTCTTCCCAAGGTTCATAGAACTTGAAGTCATCGACTCCCAAGGTCATGATGTATCCGGTAACAAAACGCAAACCCTCCTGGCTTACATCTGCAACAAACTCACCGCTATGCGGAGCAAAATCGGGTGGATGTGAGTTAAACCTATAAACCCAGTCAACATTGTAACGTTTGCCTGCATTTACAAAAGAGGTACTCTGCTGACCACCTACAAGTTTTTCCCCATCGTTAATCTGGTGACAGGCACCGCAAGAATGCTCTTTGAATATTTGTTCACCAAGAGTGCCCTCCATTTGCGTAAAGCGGGAAAGATCTAATGCCTCTTTTTTTACTCTGGGGTCTATCAAACTTTTGGTGAAATATTTAGCGATTGACTGAGCATCATCTTTTGAAAGCACCAGATGCTTTTTCGGTTTCCGTGTTTGATCCCAACGATAGTTTTTTAGATAAAGGAGCTTTTCTTTACCTTGGAGGAAGTCTGTGAGCCAACTGATTTTATATTTATTTCCTCCCCACATGAGATCAGGAGCCTTAAGGGTAAAACGGGATTTTGCTTCACCCGAAAATCGATGACAGGGGACACATTTTTTGTCCACCAATTTTTCCCCCGCATCAACACTTGCGGCAAATAGTGTGTCTGGAGAAAAAATGAAGTAGACCAGAACAGAAAATGGCAATAGGTATCCTATTTTTAATTTTTTGAAATAGTTATTCATAACTAAAATTCCTGATGAGTTGATAGCCTACTTGTATTATTGAGTATGTTTTCTCATCGCTACCATGCTATTTTGAAAATTGACGAATGTAATGAACCAATTGCCAGACTTGGTTGTCTGACAAGTCCGAAAACGCAAACATGGATGTGTTTTTAGAACCATTTTTTATGATCCAAAACAACTGACCATCCGGTAATGCTTCCATCGTTTTTGTGCAAGTAAAGTTTCTGGCAGATGGCGTGCTTTCAAAGTCTGGATCTTCCTTGCCATTACCCTTTATCCCATGGCAAGTTGCGCATGCAATGGGCCTGGCCTGCCCATTAAATAATTTTTTCCCTGACCTTAAGTTTTTGGAATTCAAAGGAAGAGGATTTTTAAGTTTAAGAAACTTAGCTGGAGCAGTTATGGTTTTTCGTGCTTGTGGGCAATTCGCATATGCCGCTGGTATAGATGAAATCCACACCAAAATTAAAAATGAAAGAATTGCTATTACCTTAATATTTTTTACTTGTCTTCTGTGCATATCTGAAATCCCTTATTAATCGGCCAATTGGCGAATAAACAGGATAAGTTCCCATATCTGTTCATCATTTAAGTCAGAAAAAGCTGGCATCGCGGTTTCCCTAGAACCATTTTTGATTATCCAAAACAATTGACCGTCGGAGATACTCTCCATAGTTTCTTTACACATAAAGTTTCTTGGTGAAGGATTCAAGCCACCACTCATCATGCCTAGTCCATTGCCTGACCCGTGACATACTGTGCATGTCGGCTGTGCATCTAGTTGAAAAAGCAAACGGCCTTTTTCAATATTGTCCAATGTGTTTTCGATAGGATTGGCTTTATTGTATAGAATCTCGGGTGCCTTGGCTGTGGATCTTGGTTGTGGACATTGCGCTTCTCCATCCAAACCGGGACCCCGTCCCATACCGTGCCTCATTCCATGCCCCATACCTCGTCTATGGTTCATTCCACCTCGCCTGCAATCTCCGGAATCGTGATGCCTTTCTCTATCGCAGCCGCCCATATGACCCCTTCCCTGAGCGAGAATAAGGACTCCCTGGGTTTCAGGTTTTGTTAATAAGCCACTGTTTAAATCAATTTGAGTTTCATTGGCTGCAGCAGGACCCAAAAATACCCACAGTATTCCTAAGAGAACGAAAAATATAATTGGAAAACTTTTCAAACTATTTAAGTTTTTCATAGTGAGATCTTATGCCCCTTAAGCTAATTCAATCTTGAAAGAGAATGCTTTCACTGGGGAGCTGCTTTATTTTTCTCCCCAGTGAAAGATTGTTTTATCTTACTGTTACCTTTATGGTGTCCGTCAAAGGCGGATTGTAAGGGATGTGATTTCCCATTCCGAAAAGAGTTCGAATAGTATGATTACCGGATGAAAGCTTGATGGTTTTACACGAAGAACCATCACCCATATGAATATGATTGGAATTTTTTGGGATGGGCTTGCTTAGATCAGGCAGCTCAACGTCCACGAGAATGTGATTGTGGCCCCTTCCTTCATTCACACCATTTTTAGCGGGTTCAAACACAACTCCCCACGGTTTCATGCAAACTTTTAGGGGACTGGAAACAGTTGCTCCATCTTCGGGGTGAGAAATGGTCACTGAACGGTAGCTATCTGCAAAAGAGCTGGAAGCGAACAGACCGAGAATCAGTGAGAGAGATAAAATCAGACTTAATTTTTTCATAATAGTTCTCCTAAATTAGAGAGGGTTTTGGAAATGACTTACCCTAGGGGTAAGGTCGAAGGATTAGGAAAATAAACGGATACCTCTGTTCCTTCACCTTCTTGTGATTGGATTTCAATTTTTCCACCATATTTCCCTACCAGACGCTGGGTGATATTAAGCCCGAGTCCTGTTCCTTCACCTTGCATTTTAGTGGTGAAAAAAGGATTGAACGCTTTTCTCGCAATATCTTTTGGCATCCCAGGCCCGTTATCTACAAATTTTATTGTCAGGTAATTTTTATTTTCCTGCGTGGAGACCTTTAACTTCCCATTGCCTTTCATTGCTTGAAAAGCATTGTTGATGATGTTGAAAAATATTTGCTGGATCTCTTCAGGGTTTGCCATTAGGTTTGGCAGACTTTTGAAATTTTCTTCTAAAATAATTTTATTTCCGGGGTAAGGCAGGGTTGCAAATTTTATTGCTGTTTGAATACTTTCTGTTATACCGACTTCCTCCTTTTGTCCATGCTCTACTTTCTGGACATATCCAGAAAAATCAGAAAGAACTTTTCCCAGTCGAGTTGAGTTCTTCGCAATCTTTTCAGCATAATTTCGAATTTTATCCACCTCTTGTTCTTCGGAAAGGGCTTCTGAAAAAGTGAGTATCGAGTGTAGAGGGTTACCGATTTCATGAGAAATTCCTGCTGCAAGGGTTTTAAGTGAAGAAATATTTTCTGCTTGCGTCATTCGATCTAAAAAGTTTTTTTCCTCAGTAAAATTGTTCAGTATCAGGCCTTTTAATATTTCATTTTCTCGACTTACTCCTGCATCAAAAATACGATATGTGAAAATTTCATCTTTAAAAGTAATAACCGAAGGCGGTGTAAAATTAGAGGATTCAGAAGATTGAGCAATTAAGGGATCACGGTTGTAATTGGTTGTTTGTTTTTCTTTGCGTATTTTCAAATGTTTCTTTTCCCGAGCACCATTGAGAGAACTAGAAAACTCGTCAGCGAGGTATTCCCAGTGCCCTTCCAAGGTTGAGAGCGTTTCATTTAATAATTTTCCGACCCAATCCTGGTGTCGCTCGCCGGATAGTTTTCCGAAAGCCGTATTGGCGAATACAATTTTATTGTTTGTGTCCGCTACTAAGACCGCGCTGGGTAGGTTCATCAAAATAGTTTCAGTCAAGTTATTCAAGAGACACCTGCAAGTTAAAGAAATATTGAGTTAAGCCTGGTTAAGCGGAATTGAAAAATAAAAGGTGCTACCTTTACCAAGCTCACTGGAAACGCCAACCTTGCCGTCATGTAAATGTATTAATTTTTTGCAGATCGCTAAGCCAAGCCCCGTTGATTTTTCGCCTCCGGTGGGACGGGCGGTCAAAGTTTGAAACTCTTGAAATAGTAATTGCTGATCTTCTTTGGAGAGCCCCGGACCTTCATCGTGAACCGACAACCGAATGGAATCATCGAGTTTTTCTGTTGTTACCAGCACTTTGGTTTCAGGCGGTGAAAATTTAACGGCATTGCCAATAAAATTCCCCAAAACTTGACTGATAGCCCGTTTGTCGTAAGGAACAGGTGGCAAGGAACCTGGGTCAAAATGGACTTGAATGTTCTTTTTATCCGCTAATAATTGAATCAATTCGATTTGTTGCTTTGCAATCTCATTGAAATCTTGTGGTTCTTTTTTTATATCAATTTTCCCACTTTCTATTTGAGAAATATCCAGAAGGTTTTCTAGGAGCCCTTGCATGAAGAGACTAGCGTTATAAATTTTTTTTAAACTCTCTTTTTGCTTTTGGGTTACCTTTCCCAGGGTTCCATCTTCTAAAACTTCGCTGAAGGTTTTGATCAGGTAAAGTGGATTCCTTAAGTCGTGCGAAGCAATTCCCAAGAACTTATTCTTCAGTTCATTCAATTCCCTGAGCTGAATATTTTTTTCATATATTTCCTGTTCTCTTTTATGGGCAACAACGGAACCCGCAATGAGGCCACCGATGGAAACTAAAATTTCATGGTTCCTTATATACCAGGGCGGATTCTCGTCCGTATATAGAAAGAGGACAGCTATTACTTGATCATCACTTTTGAGTGGGACAATATAGTGACCATGATTCGTCATGTTGTCAAAACGGTGCTCATGTCTGTCGTCTGAAAAGCAACTGTTGCTGGTTAGGAACTCTCCGGAAACCGCAGCTCTTCCACACAGGCAAGCTCCATATGGGATGACTTTTTCTTTCTCCATAAACTCTTCACCAAACTCTCCCACGGTACAAAAAAGTCGTAGAACTTTTTCTTCAGGATCCACTAGAAATATCCCGGCTTTATGCTCGACTTCCAGTTCCTGGAATCCGACTAGAGTGGTCAAAACCTTTTTCAACATATTTTCCAATCCCTCTGAGGATTGTAATATTTGGGTAATTGAATGAAGGATTTTATATTCCTCGGTTCGCCTTTTGACCTCCTGTTCAATGTCTGTTGGATATGGCTGTTTGTGTGCGTCTTGGTCCATTTTTACATCCTTCCTATTCATAGCCGTGGCTGAATGGATTGAGCTTTTTTCTTTGTCTTAAATCAATGCCTACTTCTTTGATTAAGCACTTTTCATCAGCCCCTTCCTCTATGTGTTAATAGGAGGGGGAGGGAAGGGACTGATGAAATTTTGGGACTATATTTTATAAGCCAACATCTTTTCCGGTAGCGATAAGACTGTCAACAATGGCTATTAACTTGTCCTTCTCGACAGGTTTTACGAGATACTCTTTTATCCCCTTTTTCATTAAGGAGGCGGCGAGCTCTGCATCCGGGAAAGCAGTTATCACAACAATAGGAATGCCAGGGGCCTCTGTCTTGAGATAGTCAATACATTCAACACCATCGACATTGGGCATTCGAATGTCACAAAGAATGACTCCTACGTTAGTCATATGATCTTCCTGCTTCATGGTGGCGATGGCTTCTGCACCATCTCCTGCTTCTAGGATCTTAAAATTCTTTCCTGTAAGTTGTAATTTGATGGCTTCTCTTACATCCTCTTCATCGTCAACAATCATAATTTTTCCTGTAGGCATTTTGATTCTCCTTTTTTTAGGTTTTAACAGTTTAGTTTCCTGCTTTGCTCATCTTGAAAGCCCGCCAATCCTTTATCTCAACAGTGAAGCAGTTGTGAATTTAGAGAACCAGAACTGGCGGACCCCTTTCTAATTCTTAAACTCAGTATAGGTATGTGGAATAGGTTAAAAAATCGCTGAAAAGACTAAGTTGTTGAGGTGGTTTTTTAGTTTCTTTGTAGTCGTTCTACTACAAGGGTGGGGGGGGGAGAGTGGTCTTGAGGGAGGTACCTGATTAAAGGTAAAGCCTGTTTTATAAGCCAGAAAAGTATCGGCTAGTCGAGTTTAGCGGCATGTCTTCATAACGAGGGGAGCAACCGGATTTTTGTTTTTGTGCTTCAAAAGCGGGTGTAAGTGGTCAACAGCCGCAGGGTAGGGCTAGCCGACGATGTTGTATCTGCGTGCGCGGTATTTTACTCCGAACTCTTCGTTTACGATTTCTTCGCAGTTCGTTTCATCGACTCCGTTTTGGTGAGTGACAATAGAAGCTTGTACATCGGGGATATGTTTTTTAGCCTCTTCAATAAATTCTTTAATTTTTTCATAGATTCCGTTGCGGAACTTTGGCAGAGGCTGACAGATTTCATCGTAGGCTTCCGACGAGTCGGCATTGAGACTCACCGAAACTTCATCTATCAGACCCGATAGTTCTGGCAGGATATTGCGTTTGTTGATTACGTTTCCATGACCGTTGGTGTTGAGTCTCACGCGACCGCCATTGTCTTTGATTTTTTTTGCAACTTCCTTAATGACATCGAGCCTGAGAGTGGGTTCACCAAAACCACAGAAAACAACCTCATCGTATTTCTTTACATCATCAATCGATTCCCAGACTTCTTTCGCTGTGGGTTCTCGGTCTAATGCCAGATTGTAGCCCTGGACAACGGGTTTGGTCAGTCGGGTGCAGAACACACAATCTGCCGTGCAACGTTGTGTCAGGTTGAGATAGAGTGAGTTGCGAATCTGATATGAGACGGTTCCGGTTTTTGCTTGTGCGCCAATGCCAAACAGTTCGAAAAAGTTCAGCGCCATAGTGCGTTCCACATCTTCAATTTTCAATCCACGAATTTCTGCAAGTTTTTCGGCGGTGTGATTAACATAAGCGGGTTCGTTGCGCTTACCGCGATGGGGAACGGGTGTGAGGTAAGGGCAATCGGTTTCTGCGAATAAACGATCTGCGGGAACATTTTTGGCGACTTCGCGCAGGTCTTCCGCTTTTTTAAATGTGACCGAGCCGGAAAAGGAAATGTAGAATCCCATCTCCAACGCAGCGTCTGCCAGTTCCTGATCCCCTGAAAAACAATGGAAGATTCCTGAATGCGCTGTTGGGTCTTTGGGATAAAATTCTGACAAAATCGAAATCATGTCTTCCTTCGCGTCTCGACAGTGGATGACAATGGGCTTGTTCATGTCACGCGCAAGTTTAACTTGATTGCGAAAATGTGTGCGTTGCAAATCCTGAGGGGAATAGTTTTTAAAGTAATCGAGACCGATTTCCCCAAGAGCCACAACCTTTGGATGGGACAGTAATTGCCGCAGATGGGCATAGGTATCTTCATCAATGGATTTCACATCATGCGGGTGGATACCTGCAGTCGCGTAAATAAAATCGTATTGTTCGGAAAGCTCCATAGATCGATAGCTGCTCTCGATATCGCAACCGATGTTCATCATGTACTGCACGCCGCTTTCGCGAGCACGTTCTATTACGTCTTCGCGATCTTCTTCGTAGTCGGCTACATCGATATGTGCGTGGGTGTCAATAATCATCGTACTTGTATTCCTAATCCGGGTTCTTGATCGAATCCTGCCAGTAGGAGGGAACCCTCGTTGTTGGCGGCTAACACCATGCCCTGTGACTCGATTCCCATCAGTTTTGCGGGTTTGAGATTGGCTACGATAATCACGGTGCGCCCGATCAGGTCTTCGGGTTCAAAACTTTCTGCGATGCCTGCGAGAATCTGTCGGGTTTCAGTGCCGATGTCTACTTTGAGTTGAATCAGTTTTTTAGATTTTTTTACTTTCTCCGCTTCAAGAACTTTCCCGGTACGTAGGTCAACTTTCATAAACTCATCAATCGTGATTTGTCCTGAGTCCTCTTTTGCAGTTTCTTTTGGAGCTTCTAATTTTGCGAGAATTTTTGCGGCTTGCTTGTCTTCGATTCGTGGGAAAAGTTGTTTGGCTTTTTGTGTTTGCGAACCCGAGGTTAAACCGCCCCAGTTGTCGAGCGAAGTCATCCCTTGTTCTTCTATGGTTTTTTCAACTCCGAGTTGCTGCATCAAAGTTTCGCAACTTTTTGGCATAAATGGAAAGAGTAGAACACCTAGAACGCGTATGGATTCTGCAGCGTTATACATAACGGTTTTCAGCCGCTCTTTGCCTTCATCGGTTTTAGCAAGATTCCAAGGGCCTGTTTTGTCAATGTATTGGTTGGTTGTGTCTACCAACTCCCATATTTTTTGTAGGATTTTGTTGAACACAAGTTCGTCGTAAAGTTTTCGCACTTCATCAATCACTTCTTGTGATTTGTTTTGCAGGGCTATGTCTTCTTCACCTGTTGTAGCGGGTTCCGGGATAGTGCCATCAAAATATTTTTTCATCATATTAACGGTGCGGTTGAGAAGATTTCCCAGATTGTTCGCCAAATCACTATTAAGCCGCCCGATCAAAGCCTTATGAGAAAAATCACCATCGAGCCCAAAGGGAACTTCTCTTAGGAGGAAGTAACGAATTACATCGACTCCAAACTGGTCTGCGAGTTGATTGGGTTCGACCACATTGTGTAATGACTTGGACATTTTCTGACCGTTGACTGTCCACCACCCATGGGCAAAAATATTTTTTGGCGGTTCCAGACCAATAGCCTTCAGCATAGTTGACCAGTAAACCGCGTGAGTGGTTAGGATATCTTTTCCGACCATATTATGGTCTGCAGGCCAGTAACCACTGGCACGAATATCGTCAAGCGACCCGTGGATGGAGATATAGTTTATCAGTGCATCGAACCAGACGTAGGTAACATATTCCTCATCGAAGGGAAGGGGGATGCCCCAAGGCAACCGCGATTTTGGACGCGAGATGCAAAGGTCTTCGAGTGGCTTTTCCAAGAAACCCAAAACTTCATTTCTCCGTGAAGCAGGCAGTATGAAATGTGGATCGCTTTTTATTTTTTCAATAAGCCAATCCTGATACTTGCTCATGCGAAAAAAATAATTATGTTCTTTTATTTTTTCTACTTTGCGTCGACATTCGGGGCAGTTGCCTTCTTGCAAATCTTTTTCCGTCCAAAACCTTTCACAGGGTGTGCAATACCAGCCTTCATAGCTGTCGCGATAAATTTCATCTTTCTCGTGTAGTGTTTGTAGAATATCGCATACCAGACGTTTATGACGTTCTTCTGTGGTACGGATGAAATCGCTATTGGAAATATTAAGCTTCACCCATAACTCTTTAAATCGTTGGTGAAGTTTGTCAACGTGCTGCTGTGGAGTTACATCCAGATCTTTTGCGGCCTGTTGGACTTTTTGTCCGTGCTCATCGGTTCCAGTCAGGAAGAAAACTTTATATCCTTCGAGTCTCTTAAATCGAGCGGCGACATCTGCTGCTATGGTTGTGTAGGCGTGCCCGATATGTGGAATATCATTCACATAATAAATAGGGGTGGTGATGTAAAAATTTTTCATGTTTCAGTTCTTAGGGTTTTCAGGTTTTGGATTTTGCGGCTTAACTTTCAGTTCTTCTTTGGCGTAGGTCATAATGCTTTCGTCGTCGAGGCGAACCATAACTCTCTGAGCGAGGATTTCGTTTTTTAAAACTTTTCCGGGTCCATCAGGGGTTTGTACCTGGCTATTGACTCTTGGTAGGCCTTTAACCATTTCTTTATAATTGTCATGTTCGTATTGAAGGCAACACATCAGCCTGCCGCACACTCCGGAAATCTTACTTGGGTTCAATGCCAGCCCTTGGTTCTTTGCCATTTTTATGGTGACAGGAGTGAAGTCGGGTAACCATGAAGAGCAGCATAATGTTTCCCCGCATATTCCAAACCCGCCTATGACCTTTGCCTCATCTCTCACTCCTACCTGTTTCATTTCGATACGGTGTCGCAAGTTAGATGCGAGGTCGCGAATGAGTTGGCGGAAATCTACCCTTCCTTCTGCGGTAAAAAAGAAAATGGTTTTATTCATATGTGGCTGGTGAACAATCCGGCTCAAGCTCATTGGCAGTTTCAGTTCCAGAATCTTTTCGGAGCATAAAGCTTTGGCTTTTTGTTCGACACTTTGCCTTCGATTCTCAGCTTGAAAGTCGTTTTCGTTTGCTACGCGAAGAACCTTATAAAAATGTTCCTTTTTGTCCTTGCGAAAATTAATGATTTTGTTCGAAGCTACAAGGCCCATCTTGAGGCCTTGGTTCGAGTTGACCATAACCGTCATTCCCACGCGCAGCTTTAACTCTTTTGGATCGTAGAGTTGCGATTTGGCTTGGTTGTTGATGCGAATGCCAATTAAAAACTTCGGTGGTGTTGAAGGGGCTTCGGTATCTTTAGTTTTTTCGGCTGTTGAATTCATAAGTTTTAAGCGGCTTCACAAAAATCGATAAGCATATTTTCGAAAAATAGTTGCGCGTTGGCATTTCCGGATAAAGCGGATTGGGTTGTGTGTATCGTATTGAATATTTTAATCCAAGATTTTAAACTTCTTTTTGAAGCCAATGGTTTTAATCTGTCTGCGATGTCACGATTGCGAATTTCTGATTCAGAACATCCTGATCGGAAAAATGCAAGGTCACGTACCAACTCCATCATCTCATTAAAAATCATTCCCCACTGATCGGACTGCCGGGCCCATGATTTCGCATGTGAGAATACTATATCCATACGATCAAAAGATACTGTTTCAAGAAGATTTACAACTTCCTGACGAATGTTGGCGATGTCAGTCATATCTTCTGTCATGGCTTTTTGTACGCTACCTCGCGATCGAAGAGTGCGAAAGTTCAGGTCGTTCTCATCTATCACTTCTTCGGTCATTGTTTCTTTTAAAATTTTTTTTATGTTTTCTGGGGTGAGCGGTTGAAACTGAATTGCCTGACATCTTGATATTAGGGTGGGCAATAATTTAAATGGATGAGACGAAACCAGAATCAATACCGTTGCTGATGGAGGTTCTTCCAGTGTTTTCAAAAAGGAGTTGGCCGCCTGCGGATTCATGAGATCTGCATCATTGATCACGGCAGCCTTTACTTTTCCTTCGTAAGGGTGGAAAGAAAGTTTTCTTTGTAACTCGCGAATAGGTTCAATCTTTATTGTCGCTTCCCGCGCTGCCGGAGTGCTTTTGACGGGTTCTATATAAAAGAAATCGGGATGAGTCCTATTTTCAATTTTTCGGCAGGACAAACACTCGTCACAGGACTCCCCTTCTCTGGGCTCCGTGCAATTCAAGGCTTTAGCCAATTCGATAGCTGTATATTTCTTGCCAACGCTTTCCTGTCCATAAAACAAGTAGGCGTGTGCTACGCTGTTGTTTTGGAGTGCATTTTTTAAGGTTTGTTTGGGTTGTGTTTGACCCAAAATTCGATCGAACGACATGATTATAATAGCATCTCCCTGAATTTAAATAAAAATCAAGGGTGTTTAGAAGATTGAAATTCCTTAATCTAGCCAGGAAAGGGGAAGGGATAGACCCTTAAGGAACCGAGCTTACCGCATTGGTGCTATTTTAGTACACGGTTGCTTATAAAACAAGCACGAGACCCCTTATTTAAATAATGAAATGGTTGAAAGGGCGAGGCTCCCAGTTTATTTTTTGTTATTCGTACTACAATGATTGAAAATCGTTTTAGAATAAGGTTATAATCAGCACCAGTTTTTCAGGTTAGACTAGAGCTAATTTTCAGGGAATACGTCATGGCGACAACAGAAAAAGCCAAAAGAAACGTACAGAGAAAAAGAAAACCCAAGATACTTGCTGTTATCAATGATGCCTGCACGGGATGTGCGAGTTCTCCAATTTGTATCACTGAATGTCCAGTTGACAACTGTATGTTCGAAGTGGAAAATCCGGATGCTCCAGCGTTCAACCGAGTCTTTGTTGATCCTCTGTTATGCATAGGTTGTAAAAAATGCATCACTAAAGGTCCCATGGATACTTTTTTGGAAGGTTGTCCTTGGGATGCCATTGATATGGTGCCACTTGATAAGTATGAAGCCGATTTCGGAACCCTTCCTTATTAGATAGATAACAATTCAAAACTTAAAGTAAATATTCTAAAATCAGGTTCTAATAAATCAGAGAATGGATTGTCTGGTTTTACCGCGTTGCAATGGAGCCTTTATTTACCAGCGTTTTCAGTGGTTTATGGGTAGGGAAAAACAACGAAAAAATTTTTGGACAACATTGAAGCGTTGAGGTATGATAGCCTCGGTTTTCTGGGTAATCCCCCCAAGTAACAAATAAATGAGTAAAAACAGCGGCTTCCGTCAAGGTATGCAGGTTGCGTTCAGGTTGGGAACTGAGCTGACGGTAGCAACGGTCATCGGCGGCTTACTAGGGTATGCGCTGGATAGTTTTTTCGGCACAAAGCCTTGGGGTCTGGTCGTAGGGATTTTGTTCGGTTCTGCAGCGGGTTGTCTTGCTGTTTACCGGGTTGCTATGACCCTGACTATAGAAGAAGACGATACAAATAACGATTTGGAATAATAAAGTAAACTATGGAAAGTCCTTTACACCATTTTGAAGTCCACACCATTGTCCCGATCCACATTGGCGGATTAGACCTTTCTATAAATAATGCAGTGGTAGCCATGTGGGTGGGGCTCGCTGTTATTGGCAGTATGTTTCTGTTGCCTACCAGAAACGGATTGTCCCTTGTCCCCGGCAAATTGCAGAGTGTGCTGGAGATTGCGGTGGAGTTCATTCGTAATCTGGTTTACGAGTTCATTGGTGAAGAAGAGGGGAGGAAATATGTTCCTTTCATTGCCAGTCTATTTTTGTTTATTCTTGCCTGCAACTTGATTGGTTTGGTGCCAGGGTCTTATACGATCACAAGTCAGTTGGTGGTGACTGGAGTTTTTGCTACAGGGATTTTTATATTGACGTTGGTGATCGGTTTTTCGAAGCATGGTATGCACTTTCTGGGAATCCTTGTTCCACCGGGAATTCCTAAAGTGTTGATTCCCATAATGATCCCAATCGAAATCATTAGTATGCTGGCTCGCCCTATATCTCTTGCGGTGCGTCTGTTTGCCAATATGACGGCGGGGCATACTGTTTTGGCCGTTCTATTTGGTCTGGCTATGACAGGGCCTTTATGGTTGGGTTGGTTGCCGTTTGGTTTTACAGTGGTCATTAATGGATTAGAAATTGCTATCGCTTTCATTCAAGCATATATATTCACAACGCTGACCTGTGTTTACATTGGCGAT
>JAJDBA010000112.1 GCA_029261675.1 Nitrospinaceae bacterium | reverse complement strand
AGGGTAACCAAACGCTTTTTAACCAAAACTCGTGCTAGAGGATCTGATTCTTTTTGATAAAACCAGGAACGGGCGAATTGATGGGAAACTTTCCCATTTGCCTCAAATACGATTGGATTGGCAGAAGACAGTGTCATCATTCCCTGTAAATCCATACTTTTCTCAGCATGAACCTTTCCTGTACTGCCATCTATGATTCTGTTTCCCTTCACAATATGATCTTCCAAGTGAAAGATTCGAGTCATTACCGTCAGCACCGATGACTCATCGCTTAAACCAAATTTGGAAGGCAATGGAAGAGAAGAATAAACCAACACGTCTTGCTCCAGATTTCCTTTGCGGACTGTATATCTGACATCAGCTTCAATCAACACTCAAGCTTTTTGAAAGTAGTGCAAATTTGCCATTCGAATGTGTCTGCCCTCCGCAAACTATGTTTACGGTGCTTATTCGGTTTTTGAAAAAAGAAAAGGAGCTATGATTCCTCATAACTCCTTGTAAAATATGGTGGGCCGTCTCGGGGTCGAACCGAGGACCTACTGATTAAGAGTCGGTCAATGTCTGACAACTCCTGAATTTAGTTGATACAGCCTGAAGCCTCCTGAAACCCTACCAAAAATACAGCATTCTATTGTAAATACAAGGTTATTGTGATATTTTCATATCCAGAATAGTTCATCTCGTTTCACCCATTGCCACCTCAATTTTGCTACCCAAAATGCTACCCAGAGCGTCCGGGGTAACAAATGCAATGATGGAGCTACTGATTGCAGAAATATAGCTCGAGGGCAAAACCTCCCCATCAATCCACTGACTTAAAATCAGGAGTTTTATGAAATTCACAGACCGCCAGATTAAGTCACTTAAACCAAAAAAAAACCGATATGAGGTGTGGGAGAACAACGGTAAGGGATTTGGTGTCCGTGTTTCCCCTACCGGGAGGATAAGTTTTATATTTTTGTACCGTTTCAAGGGAACTTCAAGGCGCATGACTTTCGGCAACTATCCTGAAGTCTCGTTGGCTGATGCACATGCCTTTCATGCAAAAGCACGTCAGGTGCTTGATCGAGGAACTGACCCCGCAACTATTGAGCAAGATGCAAAAGAGGAATTTCAACGATCACCTAGCATCAGAAAAATGGTAGACGAATACATTGAAAAATACGCCAAACCTCGTAAACGATCGTGGAAGGAAGATGAACGAATACTAAATAAGGATGTAGTTTCAAGATGGGGAAAGCGAAAAGCTCAGGATATTACTCGAAGAGATATCATTTTACTATTAGATGAAATTGTTGAACGTGGAGCATTGATTCAAGCCAATCGAACTCTAGCGGCAATCCGTAAGATGTATTCGTTTGCTATGGGTCGAGGCATTCTAGATTCCAGCCCTTGCGTTGCGATTCCTGCCCCTTCCAAGGAAAATCGCCGTGACCGTGTGTTGAACGAAGATGAAATTAGAACTTTATGGAACAAGCTAGACTCCTCTAAAATGGAGAAGGCTACCGCCCTTGCACTCAAACTGCAATTGATAACCGCCCAACGTAAAGGCGAAGTAGCTGGCTCTGAATGGAAGGATTTTGATTTTAAGAAAGGCTGGTGGACGATTCCAGAAGAAAAGGCTAAAAATGGGCTTCCACACCGTGTTCCCTTATCCTCACTAGCTACAAAAATACTGAATGAACTTAAAGAAATTACGGGTAATTCCCAGTGGTTACTCCCCTCCCCTAGAGATGGACAGCATATCGCAGAGACTTCAGTAGATCATGCCGTGAGAGTCAACGAAAAACATTTTGAAGTTGCTCACTTCACCCCTCACGATCTTCGACGAACCGCCGCTAGTATGATGACGGCTTCGGGAGTCCAAAGATTTACCGTCTCTAAAATTCTAAACCATGCTGAATCCGGCGTGACAGCCGTTTATGACCGACACAGCTACGACAAAGAAAAACGAAATGCTATGAACAAGTGGGATAGAATTCTCAAGAAGATCGTTTCCGGAGAAACCGGAAAAGTTATTGAGATGAACAGGTAAGATAATAAACAAGGCTAGGTTGATCGCCGAAAGCCGGACACCTTTATCCGGTTGCCCTGACTCACATCTATGAAGAGCACAATAAGGAGCGTGTTTTGAAGAACGATTCTGAAAAATTGAAATCATTAAGCTTTCTTCCAACATGGAACTTTGATGACACCTTATGGTTGATGGTGGGACAAAGCGGGTTAAAAAAAATCAGAACACTATCAAGGGAAGATTCTATACCTGATTTTGAATTTATTCGCACAAGCAACTGTGGCACTTCAATATTTAGGTCGGGATTAAAAAGAATGTATGAAGAGTATGACACTAATAATAAAGCTTCGATGGAAAGAGCACACAATAACTTTGAGGCATTGAAAGATTTTTTAAATTTTTTCTTCGGGTATTGTGATACGGGAGATATTAAAATTATCAAAAGGGATGTTGAAATTCTTCTTGATGGGACTTTAGAAAAAGAATCATTTTTGAAGTGGTATCATAAATATAAAAAGGATATCAAAAATATTTTATCTCTGGCTGAGTGTTCAATCGCTCATGAGTATGAGCTTGACCAAATGGCCTGCAACTTGGCAAATATCAGTGTAGGGGGTTCTGTTGAAAAAATACAGCAGGTGGAAAACAAACTAGCTGAGAGAAAGAGCGACAAAGGGGGAAGACCCGGTGTAGACCCCACAGGAGAAATAGCTTCAAAAATACAAGATTTGAAAATGGAAGGCGTAAAGGACAAAGATATTCCGTGGAATTTGAGATTTACCAAATTTGTGCAAAAAATGAAAAGCGGTAAAATTAACAATGACTATAGAAACCAAAAAATCCCACCAAGAGTTAAGGGGCCGAAATACACAAAAAGTGTAGGGATCTCTCTCGATACAGCAAAAAAACTAATTCAAAATACTCCAAAATAAGCGAATCTCATATTTTCTATTATTGAAAAACCTCCTAAAAACTAGTTATTCCTCCACTTTTTTAATTCCCTATTCCCCACTACCAAACTGACCCTTCCGTGTTTATGTGAAGGAAATACCTCCAAAAAACCTCAAGCACAATCAACGTCTTCTTACAACTTTTCCAAACTTGTGATTTTCTAGGACAGTAACAACCTGAATAGTAATTTATAGAAATTTACAAGGGAGTGCCTTAATGAAAATAATCAGCCCAAGTGAAGTCGTGGAGATGACCGGAATTAGTCGCGTTACCATTTGGCGACTGGAAAAAGGGGGGAAGTTTCCAAAGCGTGTGAATTTGAGTGAATCCCGTATTGGTTGGGTTGATACAGAGATAGAAAACTGGATTACATCTCGCCCTAGAGGTATTTGCCAGCGTGAAATTGGGGTTACAGCATGAGGGAGATAGTGAAGTCTTGGATTGTAGATCGATTGGCAGAAGGACTGTATCTACGAATCCATGGCCTAGGATATTGGACAGCATTAGCACTTCATTCTACTTGGAAGGGATTTGAATCAACATGAAATATATAAAACACATAAGCGATTCGTCCAATGACGACTTCATCGTTGAGCTGGAAGATGCTTTCGGGCTTGAGGGCTATGCCCGCTGGTGGAAACTTCTGGAGGCAATTGCTGCCCAGATGAAAACCTCTGAGGATTACACCCTCGCTTATCCATGGTCGAAGTGGCAAATAATCTTGAAAGGAAAACGTAAAAAACTGGAAATATTCCTAGAGCATTGCCAGGAGAAACAGAAAATATTCCTGAAACATTCCCAGAACGTTTCCGAAACCAACGGAAAATCTTCCGGAAACATTTTAGAAATCTCCTGCCCAAAACTCAAAGAAATCAAAGATAACTACACCCGAGACTTGGAAGCCTCTACCAAGCTACCTTCAAGACTAAAAGAAGAAGTAAAAGAAAATGAAGAAGAGAAAGGAAACCATCACTCTTCTTACTACGATGAAGATATGGAAACTGCCCTTTATATCCTTAGCAAAATCCAAAACATCCAGCCAAAGTTTAAGGAACCAAACTTCGAGAATTGGATAAATGCCATTCGTTTACTACGTGAACGGGATGGGCGCACCCATAAAGAAATTAAAACTCTTTTCTCATGGGCAAATAGCAACAGTTTTTGGAAATCAAACATTTTGTCTCCTTCAAAGCTCCGGGATAAATGGGATCAATTGGAAATTCAAAAATCATCGAATGGAAATGGTTACCGAAGCCAAGCAGATATTAATAGTGCGTCAACCGGACAGGTGGTGACATGACGGAAACACTTCACGATTACAACATCGACACTAAAGGGAAATTAACAGGGCAAATTAAAACTCTTTGTCCCAAGTGTAGCCATACTCGAAAAAAGAAAAATGACCCTTGCCTGTCAGTAGATATTGGCAAAGGTGTTTGGAAATGCTGGAATTGCGAATGGAACGGCGGGTTGAAAAATGGGAACTGCCACAACGGAAACGAGCACAAACCAATGCTGATCAAAAAACCAGAATATTCCAGCGAAAGAGGATTATCTGATAAAGCACGAGCTTATCTGAATGATCGTGGAATAACGGATGAAGTCTTAGAGCGCAATAAAATCACAGATGGCTTGGAATGGATGCCACAACCAGAAAAAGAAGTCAAAGCTATCCAATTCCCTTATTTTAAAAACGGTGAAGTGGTCAACGTCAAGTACAGAGATAGTGAAAAAAATTTCAAAATGGTAAAGGATGCGGAACGTACCCTATACGGCTATGACGACATTGAAGGAGAAACTCTAATTTGGTGCGAGGGAGAAATTGACAAACTCTCTTTGGAAGTCGCTGGCTTTAAAAATTGCGTCTCTGTGCCCAACGGAGCAGCAGACAAACTGGATTTCCTTGGACAATACGAGAAGAAACTTGAACCGATAAAAATTAATATCTTGGCATTAGACAATGATGAACGAGGAAAGAAACTAGAAGTCGAATTAACCAGAAGGCTTGGCCCTGAGAAATGCAAACTCGTTGAATGGCCTCAGGGTTACAAGGATGGGAATGATGTACTGGTGAAATATGGGAAGGAAAAATTAAAAGAGTGCATTGAACGTGCAAAACATTGTCCTATCAAGGGAATCTATGAAGTTAAAGATATTGCCGCACATGTTTTGAATCTTTACGATAACGGCGCACAAGGTGGAGAGGAAGTTGGGTGGTTGAATCTAGAAAAATATTACTCAGTTCGTGAAGGTGAATGGACTCTGGTAACCGGCATTCCTTCTCATGGGAAAAGTGAAGTTTTGGATGCGCTACTTATTTTTCTTGCAGAAAATGCTGGTTGGAAATTCGGTGTATGTAGCCCAGAGAATCAGCCATTGCAAAGGCATGTGGCGAAGTTCCTTGAAAAATATTTACGAAAGCCTTTTAGTTTGCGGACAACAGAACGAATCGGGAAAGATGAGTTGATACCGGGAATGAGCTGGCTTGATAAACATTTCAGCTTCATCCTTCCTGATGAAAACGATTTAACTGTTGAGGGGGTGTTACGACTCGCCAGGGCTCTTGTGTTTCGGAAGGGAATCAAAGGATTGATTATTGACCCGTGGAACGAACTTGACCACAACCGCCCCTCAGCCCTTTCTGAGACCGAGTATATATCCAAAGCCTTAACCAAGATTCGTAGGTTTGCAAGAACTTATGGTGTTCACGTTTGGTTGGTAGCACACCCCACAAAGTTATCAAAACAAACGAATGGTAAATATCCGGTTCCAACCCCCTACGATGTTTCAGGATCGGCGCATTGGCGAAATAAGGCTGACAACTGTTTAACAGTTTGGCGTGACCTTTCCAAATCAAACAGCAAGGAAGTGCAAATTCATGTTCAGAAAATAAGATTTAAAGAAGTTGGGCAGATTGGGATGGCCAAACTTTTATACGACTCAAAAACAGGGAGATATTCAGATGCGAATTGATAGAAAACAGGAGAATAATAATGACAACACCCCAACA
>JAJDBA010000111.1 GCA_029261675.1 Nitrospinaceae bacterium | reverse complement strand
ATCCCATTCCCCCCTTTGGTTTTTGGTTAGGTCGCTCACCGAAAAACTTGTCATAAAAGTCACGGAAAGGATCAGGAGAACGCCCCTGGCCTGGACCAGGTCTTGGACTTCTACCTGGAGGACGAACATTGTTATGCACTTTTTCCGTTTTTGATTTCACACTGACGTTTACCACAGCAGGATTCTGCTTTTTAGCGATTTCAACGAAGAGGTTGCTTGAAAACTGTTGCGTCGCACTGCTCAAAGCAAAGGAGGAACCAGGGGCAGTAATTATCGCCAAGGTAAAAAGAAAAACTGCGCCGACTGAACGTGATAACAGAGAAGAAATCTTGTACATTTTATTTAACCCTCAATTGTATGAGCATCATTCTAATTATAAAAACTACCCATGTCGGCTAACTCATCTCGCCAAACATGAATGTGACAATCAACTGTAATAAATTGAAATTAAACTCTAGTTAAATCTAGATTAAATATTTTTAATCTGAATCTATTGCATTCCTAATCTAATGACCCAAATTAAACAAAGGATAATTGTAAAGGGAATTTAAATTAATTATATAATGCTTTTTTCGCCCATTACAACCTCAAAACCCCTAACAATACCTTCCTACGCTTGCATTCATACCCTTCATTTAGATATTGACTCAATATAGCAGATAAATGATAATCGTGGAGACTACAGGCCCTCCTGATGACCGTTTTAATAGGTCAAATACGAACCCGTTGCACAAGCCAGAACACATCATGGCAATGTTTCACCTGCAACTTTAAACTACTTTAATCTCGCCCTATTATGAGTTTTTTTCTTTCCGCATTAGGTCTAATGATGGTTTTTGAAGGTATTCCCTATTTTTGTTTTCCTCAAAAAGTGAAAGCGTTTGCTGAAAAACTACCGGAGATACCAGATTCAACATTGCGAGTGATTGGCTTTTTTCTTATGATGATTGGGTTACTGGTTGTTTATATAGGAGGAGGACAGAATGCTTAAGCGTGTAGCAATATTTTTTTTCATGACAGTATTTTTTTCGGGATGCTCAACTTTGGATCTCGGGTTGAACAAAAAAACCAGCACTTTACCCCCCGCACCCGTTACCGTTGAGACTGCCTATCCTTTTTCAGATATACCCGTCCCTTTTGACTTTAAGCGAGACAGTTCCAAGTCGTTCATATACGAGTCGGGATCAGGAACCGTAAAAGTAGGCAGGTTTATTTATACTGGCTGGGAAAACACTGAAAAAATCATTACTTTTTACCAAAATGAAATGGTGAACCGAGGCTGGAGCCTGATCAACTCTATAAAACACGAGAACTACATTTTGAATTACCAAAAGGAAGGCTGGGCCTGTACTATTTCACTGCATTCCAATATTGGTAGAACCACTATAGAAATTCAAGCCGGCCCTAAATAATCGGGCATTTTATGGCGAACAATTAACCATGCCCGACCACTCGCAGTTACTACTCAACTTCCCTACCCGTCCGGAGTTTGATTTTTCCAATTTTGTAATATCTGATGGTTCGCGCTTTGCTTTTGATGCCGCTAGAAATTTTTGTTCTCCAAGCGAAACTCCCTACCAATCTCTTTTTTTATTCGGGCAGAAAAACCTGGGCAAAACTCACCTGTTGCTTTCCATTGGAAACCTTGCTTCCGAAAAAGGCGCTCAGGCCTTGTACATTAAAGGCAATGACTTTTGCGATAAAATCGGCAACGGAGAATCTTTACAGTCGCAACAAACTCTCAAAAAACTAATGGATGTGGACTATTTTTTATTAGACGATGTGGAAGCGTTGACAACATCTGTTGCCGCACAAGAAAAACTCTACCATGTCTACAATACCCTTATTGAAAAGGGAGGAAAGGTTGCCTTTGCAAGCAATTTTTCGCCAGACAAAATAAAGAATGCCGAAAGTTACCTGACTTCTCGTTTCCAGTGGGGAATGCTAGCTGAAATAAAATCCATTGATGATAATACAACCGCTAAAATTATTCACAAACTCGCCAAAGACATTGACCTTAATTTACCCGAGAATATTATCAATTTTCTTCTGTCCCGAATTTCTCGAGATTTCATCTCAATCCAAAATGCGATCACGGATCTGAATCGCGAGTCCTATATACAAAAGAAAAAGGTGACATTACCTCTTGTTAAAAAGGCTCTCAAAATCCCTTGACTCAACTAAAAACCTTTAACATTGCTGCGCGACTGGCACACTGGGCTGCCCAAAAACCAGAATCTGCTGCTCTCATCGAAATGTGCAGCGGACGACAGATTATGTTTAAGGAACTGGAGCAGGAGAGCAGCAGGCTAGCCTCTGGCTTAATTCAATTAGGAATGAAACCAGGTGAACGAGTTTTGCTCATGGTTCCCTATGGAATCGATTTTGTAACCCTGACCTTTGCCATGTTCAAAGCAGCTCTGATTCCTGTTTTAATCGATCCTGGACTGGGTAAAAAAAATGTACTGAAATGTATAAAACAAGTTCAACCTCACGGAATGATTGCCATTCCACTCGCCCACGCGATTAAAAAAATATTCCCGAGCACTTTTAAATCCATCAAACATAATGTAACCGTAGGAAAAAAATGGTTTTGGGATGGGACCACTCTGAACAAATTGCGTGATTCGGGGAAAACGGATTTTAAAATGGCCGTTATGGGAAAAGACCAGCCTGCTGCTATCTTGTTTACCAGCGGCAGCACCGGTCCTGCCAAAGGAGTTCTATTTACTCATGGCATATTTAACCATCAGGTAAGAATTCTACAGGAACAATTTAACATTCAACCTGATGAAACGGATCTACCTACATTCCCTCTTTTCGGTTTATTCAGCAGCGGATTAGGAATGACCAGTATAATTCCGGATATGGATTCAACGAAACCTGCACGCGTTGATCCCAAAAACATTATTGGCCCGATACAGGATTATAAAATTTCCAGCAGCTTCGGTTCACCTGCTTTATGGGAGACAGTCAGTCAACACTGCCTGAGCCAAAATATTCAACTCCCTACTTTAAAGCGCATCATCATGGCAGGGGCTCCTGTTTCAGGTGATCTACTTGAACGATTTAAAACCATTGTTGATGAGAACTGTAAAATTTATACACCCTATGGGGCGACAGAAGTCCTACCTGTATCCTTAATAGACAGGCGAGAAATTCTTGATGAAACATGGACCTTATCTAATCAAGGAAAAGGAACTTGCGTGGGACATCCGATTCCCGGCGTTGAAATTAAAATAATCGAGGTTTCAGATCAGCCGATTTTACAATGGCAAGATGTCACCGAATCTGACACAAACACCGTAGGTGAAATTGTGGTGAGAGCGGAGTGGGCGACCCGAACTTACTTCAATCGACAAGACTTGACGCAGCTTGCCAAAATTGAAGACGGAAATTCATTCTGGCATCGAATGGGGGACCTGGGAAGGTTAGATGAAAAAAATCGTCTTTGGTTCTATGGCAGAAAAAATCAAAGAGTGATCACCGAACTTGAAACACTTTATACCATTCCCTGCGAAGCCATTTTCAACCAGCATCCCGATGTCAAACGCTCTGCTCTAGTTGGCATAGGCCCTAAAAAGAATCAGGAACCCGTAATTATTATTGAACCTGTAAACACGGAAAGAATAAAGTCTCAAGCAGCCCGACAAAAATTTACAGCAGAACTTTTAGAGCGCGGAGCAAAATCCTCTTTGACTCAATCCATAAAAAAAGTTCTTTTCCACGCGGAGTTTCCGGTGGATGTGCGGCATAACGCTAAAATTTTTCGCGAGAAGCTTTCCCTCTGGGCAGAAAATCAGAAGTAGGAAGTATCAGAACCTTTTGCCCAATACAATGCCGCCACCATTTCTATCAGCTCTTGGATAGATCGTAAAATGCTGGCCTTTTTTATTACTATGCAGTCGCAGTAGGGTTTTCGAGGTGAAGTAACCCAGAGCGGCACCCAAAAAAACATCTGAAGCCCAATGTTTTTCGTCATTGATACGAGAAAGACCCGTCAGGGTAGCTATGCCATAAGATATGGGTTTTATAAAGGGAGTATCTTCATATTCATTCGCAATGACGGTAGCAATAGCAAATACTGTGGAGGTGTGGCCCGAAGGAAACGACCCATGATCTGTCGTAAACCCATCGAAAGAAGTCGAGGAGTCGCCTGTCGAAGGTCGATGACGACCTGCCGCTACCTTTAATACGGTGGTGAACAATCCGGTTACGAGAAAACTTTCCGCCGCAATCAAAGCAGTTCGCTCGGCCTTGGCATTTTCGCCATAATATCCATAAAGATAAAAAGCTCCTAAAGCAGGAAGGCTAATCGCTCCATTTCCAAACCTTTCAAAAAATTCAGAAACATCATCTGTAGTAGAACTGCGGTTATCTTCAAACCCGTCTCTTATTTCCTCATCCAGAATAAATAACAAACCTGTACCACCGGCAACCAAACCTGCTGTCATCCAATCAGAGTCGTCCCACCTTAATGGTGAAGTCGCGGTATATTCAATATCTGAAAGTATTCCATAAAAATAATCGCGATCCAGTTTCAGTCTGTTTTGGGAATCCTGCAACCTTTCCCTTCTTCTTGGAGACGAGGTATAAGATCGACTATCTGATATTTTTAAATCATTAAAGTTTGAGTCGAAAAAATTATCCTCCCTCTTAAAACTTTTGTCATTTTCAAAGGAGTATTCAGGGCTATCTTCAATCACATAGCTATCATCAGCCCCATTACTTTCCCCAAAAAATTCGGACTCTGTAAGCTCATCCGCATGAGCCCCCGCACCCATCATAAAAAAAATGGACAAAAGAAATGGAGCGGACTTAAAAGGTGTTGGGTTCCTAAACATAGTAAATGAATATAAAAATAAAAAAGAATAGCCTATCAAAGTTATAACGGCTTCTTAACCCTTGATAATTAGTCATTTCTGCCCCTATTTCGCATAGCCCTATCTTGAGATCATAGCAATGCCTTTGAGTTGTATTTTATTGGGGTCAGCAAGAGTAAGAAATGCCAGAAACTGAAAGGGCTTGAAAATGGGGCATTAACTCTCTAAATGCAGGCAAACATTATGGTTTAGGTGATCGCGTCCGATAAGAGGATAATTGAATAATGCACTCAATCAAGGAGGATACTGTGCAAACTTACCCCATAAGAAATTCCAAGAAACCTAAGCAATATGCATTTCCTATCGTAGTTCTGGCTATTACTGCTCTGCTCATCAGCGCGGTCTTTAGTCTGGCGATTCCCGATCCTTTAGGAAACTCTATTCAACAACATATGAAAGAAAACAGTAAAGTCAGACGATAATGCCGATACTAGTGGGGAGTTTGGAAATAAATACTTCCAAGTAAGGGAGCCGAAGTAAACCATAAGCCGGGTTTTGTTCTTCATATTAAATGAAGCGGTGACCATCAATCTAGGCCTGTTGTTACCAGCAGGCTCAAGCAATCAACCCGAAAGTATAGGGCGGGCAACCC
>JAJDBA010000110.1 GCA_029261675.1 Nitrospinaceae bacterium | reverse complement strand
GGAATAGCTATAGTCTTCATAGGTGCCGTGTAAGCTGTCGAAAATATAGGTCAGATGATAGGCGTTCAGGGTATGCCACATACTTCTGTCTATCAGGCCTTCAAACAATCGTCGGGAAAAGTCATTGAGAAGGGAGACGCTTCCGAAAAGAGAGGCATGTGGGAATAACGTCTTAAATTTTTCCAGCCCTTCACTCTCGGGTAATTGATTGAGTCCGAAAAAAATCTCCCGGTCTGTCATAAGCGAATGGAAGATGAAATCATAAGGGTCCAAACCCTGATTGGCAATATTTTCAGGATGGGAAGTTGGCTCATAAATATTTTTTTTAAAAATCAGCATTCTAAAATATGCCTCTAGTTTGGGGCGACTCAGTGAGAACGAACTTTATCATAAAACCTTTGATGGGAATTGTGGATATTGCAATCTAAAAAAGAAATAGTAAATATTTTGAATCGTTGGCTTCCTGAGCCACAGTGCGAGCAGTTTTTGCAGATACTGATGCATGTACAAGATAAACCTTCGAAAGTTAAGGACTGGTCGTCTATCCATTCTCCGGATGGCTTGGTGGATTACGATTCTCTGGAAGAATCATCCTCCAATAACTATTCCCGACTCGTTATAGGTAAATTGAATGGTGGGCTGGGGACTAGTATGGGCTGTGCGGGGCCAAAGTCTCTTATAAAAGTGAAGGGTGAAAAAACTTTTATGGACTTGATTGTCGAACAGGTACGTCAATTAAATGCTAAATGGAATAAAGATATTCCCTTGTTGTTGATGAACAGTTTTTATACGGATAAAGAAACAGCTGCGTTTCTTGATGCCTGTGATGTGCCCGTTATAACTTTCAAGCAAAATATGTTTCCCCGGGTCGATGCTGAATCATTTTTACCTCTGAGCCCGGACGAATATGGATGGTACCCTCCGGGGCATGGCGATTTTTATAATTGTATGGAACAGCAGGGGATATTACGGCGCTTGATCGAGCAGGGAAAAGATATCCTATTCATGTCAAATGCAGACAACCTGGGGGCTGTCGCGGATTCTAAGATCCTGAACCATATGGTTGAGGAAAAGATACCCTTTTTAATTGAGGTGACTCCTAAAACCCCTGCAGATGTTAAAGGAGGAACTTTATACGAGGATGAGGGCAGGCTAAAGTTGCTTGAGCTTGCTCAGGTACCTGATGAGCATATAGATGAGTTTTGTAGTCAGGAAAAATTCTCAGTTTTTAATACCAATAATATTTGGATAAATCTAGTGGCCCTCGAAGAAAAAATGCATGAAGGCCCTCTAAATTTAAATGTGATTGTTAATCGAAAAACGATTCAAGGAAAACCCGTTGTGCAGTTGGAAACAGCTATTGGCTCGGCTTTAGATTGCTTTACGGGTGCGGTGGGGTTATGCGTTTCGCGCGACCGTTTTATGCCGGTAAAGAAAACCGAAGACCTTTTTCTGGTGCAATCTAATATTTTCAATCTGGATGAGGGAAGGCTTGTGCGAAATGAAGAAAGAAAAATATCGTCTCTGCCAGTAATAACATTTGGAGATAACCTCCATCAGGTGGAAGATTTTCAAAAATGTTTTCCAACAATACCCGATTTGTTGGAATTGGAAGCTTTAGATATTGTTGGGCAAGCTCGTTTTGAAGGTGCTGCTTTCTTAAAAGGACGGGTTAAGCTAAACGGTGTCAGTAAGCCCATCATTATTGAAAGTGGAAGAAGAATAGAGAATGAAAGCATTGAGTGCTGATTAACAC
Source organism: Nitrospinaceae bacterium (assembly GCA_029261675.1). Lineage (GTDB taxonomy): Bacteria > Nitrospinota > Nitrospinia > Nitrospinales > VA-1 > UBA8687. Next base: position 6,992 of record JAJDBA010000110.1, on the reverse strand, counting down.
TAATACGCTATCATCCTATTTTATTGTTCAGCGATATGCGTTTTAATTTTTAGGACTAATACCTATATATTTATAGGATATATGGATATTTGATGGTTTTTTAAGTGAGCCTTTATTGCTTATAAACCATTATATATCAATATATTATACTTATTTATCTATCCCTCAACAAATAATCGTTGACATGCCTTAAATCCTAAGTATACTTTGCGAATATGGGTATTAATTCCTACTTATTTTGTAGGATTAATACTTAGTGTCAAGGCGGTTTTTAAAGTCGCATTATCTTCAGTCGCTGGGAGGTAAAGGTAAGTGGTTCTTTGAAATGTTCATTATAGGGAGAGGCAATTTCTTGAAACTGTCTTATTTTGAATATTTGTAGGTGAACTTTTGTTAACTAGGGTAAGGGAGGATTTACAATGAGAAAACTCGCTATTGTTTTATTTGTTACCGTTGCTTCATTTTGTCTCGCAGCTTCTGCGTTTGCAGCAAATGTGGCTCCGGGTGGAATGAGTAAATGCAACTTCGCCGGATCGATTAATTTTGAAACCGCTAGTAATGGAGATGCAGAAGATCGTGGTGCCGCTAATGGTTATATTTGGAAGTCTTCAAATTTTACCACCGTTCCTTTTACATTAGCTCCTAACGACGACATGAGCTTTCCGGGTCATGGCGGTGGTGCAGCAGGCAATGCTCAGGTGGGAATGCCAAGCAAGTATTCCAAGGGTGTAAAATCTATTACTATCGGCCATCAGAATAACTTCAGTCGTGGTGATTCCATTGGTGATATCAGTGGTGAAGTTCGCATTCACAACACGGGCACGGTTCCTGTTACCGTAACCTGTGGTTAATCACTAAGAAGTAATTAATTTAAGCCGACCTGATTTTTATCAGGTCGGCTTTTTTATTGCCTTTTTTATCTTTGATAGTAAATGAGAATGCCCACCGCGAGAATCACCCTGTAAATAATAAAAGGCAACAGCCCCGCTTTCGCCACGACCTTCAAAAGTAGTTTGATAGCCAGCAATCCCACTAGAAAACTGACTCCGAGTCCGACGATCAGGTGCAAGTGTGTGTAATCTTGAAGGGAGTTGGGCTGAGAAATGAATGAGATGAGTTTGTGCATGCCTGCCGCAAATATGATAGGAGCTCCCAGAAGAAAGGAAAACCGGGTTGCAGCAGTGTGATTGAGATTGCCGAACAGTCCCGCAGCAATAGTTATCCCTGAGCGAGATGTTCCTGGTAAGAGGGCTATAGCTTGAGCACAGCCAATGAAAAAGATTTGTGAAAACTTCAGTTCTTTTAATTCGGATTGGTTTTTCTTTTTGGAAGAGCGATCTGCTATATAAAAAACGGCAGACCATATTAAAAGGTTTATGGCTACAAAAGTTGGACTGCGTAAATTGGACTCAATCCATTCCGCAAAAAATAAGCCTATCAATCCTGCAGGGAGCGAAGCTGCCATAATGCACCAAGCAATCTGATGTGTATCCCGTTCTCGGTCAAAAAGGCCTTTGAATATATCTAAAAGATCTTTTTTGAAAAAAATTATAATGGCCATTAAGGTCCCTAAATGCAGAATGGCATCAAGAGCCAGGCCTTGATCGTCAAAATTAAAAACCAAAGGGGTGAGAATAAGGTGGCAAGAACTGGATACAGGTAAAAACTCTGTCAACCCTTGGATGATGCCCAATATTATGATTTGAATCAATTCCATGTGTTTTTAAATGCCCTTTAAAATTTCGACATAAAGGTTCCTACAGCCAGAGCTTAAATGCAAGAGGGTAAGCCCCATGAAAAGCATTATTTTGTAAGGAGGTTTGGGTTTGCCGGGTTATTTAAATTGTGATATCTTACGCTTGCTATTGTCAGACCCCGTTGGAATTTAGCAGGTTGCCTCCGCACAACTCTGAGACACATCCTTTTGGTTTGGCCTATCCTGATTATATGTAAAATTTTTATATTTATCGCTTTTAAATGAGAGAATTTTCACGCATAAAACGCCTTCCTCCCTATGTGCTCGGGATCGTTAACGATCTTAAATACGATGCACGTCGAAGAGGCGAGGATATCATCGACTTTGGTTTGGGCAATCCCGATATGCCCACCCCGACTCACATTGTTGATAAGTTGATTGAAGCTGCGCAAAAAGAGGCCAATCACCGCTATTCCCTGTCCAAAGGTATTTTTAAACTTCGGCTTGCGATATGCGATTGGTACAAGCGCAATTATGATGTCGATCTAGACCCGAACTCAGAAGCCATTGCCACCATAGGCTCAAAAGAGGGCATCTCGCATCTTGCTTTGGCTATCACAACGCCAGGAGATTCTGTGCTGGTGCCGACTCCAACTTATCCGATTCATACTTATGCCTTTATTCTGGCAAATGCCGATGTGATTCATGTGCCTCTTGGGCCAGGTTCGGATTTCTTTGAAGGATTGCTTGATGCCTTCAAGCGCAACTGGCCTCGACCAAAAGCAATGATCATTAATTTTCCACATAATCCCACCACCCAAATAGTGGATATCGACTTCTTTGAAAAAATAGTGGATTTTGCCAAGGAACACGATTTAATCGTTATTCATGATTTTGCATATGGGGATATTGTGTTTGATGGATATAAGGCGCCTAGTTTTTTGCAGGTTCCCGGAGCAAAGGATGTTGGAATAGAGTTTTTTACTTTGTCAAAAAGTTATAATATGCCGGGATGGCGAGTCGGGTTCGCAGTTGGAAACAGTGAAATAATTAATGCGCTTGCTCGAATAAAAAGTTATCAGGATTACGGTATGTTCCAACCGATTCAGATTGCGGCAACGGTTGCGTTGAACGGACCACGGGATTGTGTCGAAGAAATAACAGAAACATATAGAAGTCGACGCGATGTTTTATGTGAATCGCTGAACCGAATGGGATGGAAGGTGACTCCTCCCAAAGCAACTATGATGGTTTGGGCAGAAATCCCCGATCAGTTTAAAGCAATGGGATCGCTGGAGTTTTCAAAAATGCTGCTGGAAAAAGCCAAAGTAGCAGTTGCACCGGGAATTGGTTTTGGAGAAGGCGGTGATCATTTTGTTCGTTTTTCACTGGTAGAGAATGAACATAGAATTCGTCAAGCCGTAAGAGGTATTCGAGAAGTCTTTTAACGTTACTCCGCTTGTGGTGGGGGGATTTGTCAAAATGGATAATAAATGAAAACGATAAATGTTGGATTGATAGGGTTTGGCACCATTGGAGCGGGTGTCGCAAAAATTCTTTTCGATAATCAGGAAATAATTCAAAAAAGATTAGGTGCTACAGTGCGCCTCGCCAAAATTGCCGACCTGGATATTGAAACCGATCGAGGCGTTCAAATTGAAGAGGGTGTTTTGACCACTTCAGTGGGTGACATTCTCGATAACCCGGAAATTGATATCGTTATTGAGTTGATGGGTGGTTATGAGCCCGCTAGAAGTTTCATCCTAAAAGCTCTTAATAACGGCAAGCATGTGGTGACAGCCAATAAAGCATTGCTGGCTAAGCATGGAGATGAGCTTTTTGGTTTGGTCGATGAGAAAGGGCTCTCCATTGGATTCGAAGCATCCATTGGGGGTGCCATTCCGATTATTCGATCTATCCGCGAGGCATTTGTGGCAAATCGAATTGAATCCATTGAGGGAATTGTCAATGGCACCGCGAATTATATTCTCAGTAAAATGTCGGATGAAAATTGCGATTTCGATGTTGCTTTGAAGGAGGCACAAGAGAAAGGTTTTGCTGAAGCCGATCCGACATTTGATATTGAAGGAATCGACTCTGCTCATAAAATTACAGTTTTAGCCCGCCTTGCATATGGAACGTCGGTTAAGTTTGAAGATGTTAGTGTTGCGGGTATTACTAATATTACGGCTGAGGATATCGAATGCGCTCGGGAATTTGGTTATCGAATCAAATTGCTTGCAATATCGAAGTGTGATGGCGAAGCGATTGATATTCGTGTCCACCCTGCAATGATCCCCAGCGACCATCCAATGGCGAGTGTGAATGGTGCTTTAAACGCTATTCGTGTTTGTGATGATATGATGGAAGAAAATATTCTGGTTGGGCATGGAGCCGGTGCATTACCTACAGGCAGTGCAGTGATGGGGGATGTGGTAGAGATAGCCCGCAACATTATTTCTAATGCGCAAGATAGAATGCCTGCTTCTTCTTTCCAAAAATCAGAAATCAAGTCAGTTCCCTTAAAAGATATAAGTACTATTGAGTCGGAATATTTTTTGCGGTTTAACGTTCAGGACAAGCCAGGTGTGCTCTCGAAAATTTCAGGCATTCTCGGCGATCATGGTATCAGTATCGAGTCCATGATCCAAAGAGGAAGAGGAGAAAAAGGCGGTGCTGTTTCTTTGGTAATGATGTGCCATCGATCCAGCGAAGAGAATATCCAAAATGCCTTGAAAGAAATAGAACAACTTGATGTTGTTTGTGGCAAGTCTAACCTCATCCGTGTGGAAAAATAGAAATGGAATTTAAAGCCTGGTTTCAATGTATCAATTTGGAATGTGGTAACCGGTATGAGCTGACCGATATTGTTTACCGCTGTCGCGATTGTAACGAGTTGCTTGAAGTTCAGCACGATATGGATGAACTGAAGAAGAGGTCTGCCCAAGAATGGAAAGATCTGTTTGAAGGTCGTTATCGAAAAAACAAATGGCCTTATGGCAGCTCGGTTTGGGGGAAAAAAGAACTGGTTTGCCCGATGGTAGACAACGAAAATATTGTTTCCACCTACGAAGGCGGCACTAATCTTTTCTGGGCCGATAGGCTGGGCGACCAACTGGGACTTGAAGATTTGTGGGTTAAGCAATGCGGCATGGCACATACAGGGTCATTCAAGGATCTTGGCATGACCATTCTTGTATCAATGGTTAAGCAAATGATGTCGCAGGGCAAAAATATTAAAGCCGTAGCTTGCGCTTCCACGGGTGACACCTCGGCTTCTCTAGCCGCCTATTGTGCCGTTGCAGGAATCCCGGCAATTGTTTTTCTTCCTAAAGATAAAGTTTCATTAACTCAATTGATTCAACCGATCACACATGGAGTTCTAACTCTTTCTCTGGATACTGATTTCGACGGTTGTATGAAGCTGGTGCGTGAAGTTTGTCAGAATGATGATATTTATCTGGCCAACTCGATGAACTCGCTGAGAATCGAGGGACAAAAAACCATAAGTTTTGAACTGGTGCAACAATTCAACTGGGAAGTTCCCGATTTCGTAATTGTACCGGGAGGAAACCTGGGAAACGTTAGTGCCATCGGTAAAGGCTTCCAGATGTTTTATGATTTAGGGTTGATCGATAAGTTGCCACGGCTGGTTTGCGCCCAGGCAGAACGTGCTAATCCGTTATATAGAAGTTTCAAGCAAGACTATAAAACCTTCGAGCCCGTACAAGCTCAACAAACTCTTGCCAGTGCCATTCAAATTGGTGACCCTGTGAGTATTAAGAAAGCCATCCGTGCCCTGAAGGCTTTTGACGGAATCGTTGAAGAAGCTACGGAAGGAGAGCTCGCAAATGCTGCCAGCAAAGCAAATCGTACGGGTTTGCTGTGTTGCCCGCATACTGGGGTGGCATTGGCCGTTTTGGAAAAACTTACAGAACGTGGCGTGATTAAAAAGAAGGATAAGGTGGTTGTGATATCAACAGCAAATGGATTGAAATTCACCGACTTTTTGTTTAAATGCCATACTGGTACGATACCTGGCATTCAATCAGATTATGCATTCGAGGCAGTTGAACTACCTGCAAAGTATGAAGATGTCAAGAATGCCATTCAGGAAAAACTTGGCGCATGAAAAACCAACGTGTCTTATTTTTTTTAACCGTCCTGTTTTGTTTTTGTATGGGCTCTTCGGCTTTTGCAGAAATATTGATTGCGGCGGGAGATTTTGAAATGGGCAGTTCTTATTGCGAAGAAGAACAAAACAACGCTGACTGGTGTAACGATGAGTCTCCTCATAAAGTGCATGTCGATTCCTTTTATATCGATCAATATGAAGTGACGAATGGGGATTACCGAGAATGTTTTGTGGCAGGAGTTTGTGAGCCGGAGGTGTTGCACGAAGACAGGCCCGGAGATTTCAATAAGAAAAACCAACCTGTCGTGTTCACAACCTGGCAGGAGGCATTGACTTTTTGCAAATGGAAAAAAGGTCGCTTGCCAACCGAAGCGGAGTGGGAGTATGCAGCGAAAGCGGAAAAGTTAGGCGGTGGACATTGGAATCAGCTTTATGGAGTAGGGGCGACAGTGGCAGTGGGAAGCTTTGAGCCGAACTCGCACGGCCTTTACGATATGATGGGAAACGTTTATGAATGGACGATGGATTGGTATGGTCCTTATAATAGTGCGGGGGTTCAGAACAATCCATCGGGGCCCGCAAAGGGAAAAAATAAAGTGGTGAGGGGCGGATCGTGGGACGCTTTGAATCATTTTCTTAGAACTTCTGATCGGGTGGCAAAAGATCCCGATTTAAGATACAGCGGTGTGGGTTTTCGTTGTGTCAGACCGAATATATAGAAAGGTATGAAATGAGCGATGTTAAGAATGTGGTTATTGTCGGGTCAGGTCCTGCTGGGCATACGGCAGCTATCTATGCCGCTAGAGCAAATTTGAGCCCCTTTATGTTTGAAGGCTATATGCTGGGTGGATCGGCAGGGGGACAATTAACTACGACAACCGAAGTGGAAAACTATCCAGGATTTCCCGAGGGAGTCGAAGGACCAGAGTTGATGCAATTGTTTCGTAAGCAATCGGAACGGTTCGGAACGGAAATGGTTCAGGAAGATGTCATCGAAGCAGATTTAAGTAAGTCGCCTTTTACGCTGAAAACCGAAAACCGCGAAGTTAAAGCACATTCAGTGATCATTTCGACGGGTGCGACAGCAAAACGCATGGGTGTACCAAATGAAGAAAAAATGTGGAACAACGGTATGTCGGCCTGTGCTGTGTGTGATGGCGC
>JAJDBA010000109.1 GCA_029261675.1 Nitrospinaceae bacterium | reverse complement strand
TATTCCCTTCGGTCATAATTTTGACGAAAAAACAGTCTAACTCCCCTCTTCCACCCAACTAAATCAACATCCTAATTTCAAATAATATGATACATTTTGTTGAAAAAATTGAGAAGGATTGATTTTAAACTAAGCAACTCTAGATACCTTATCGGCACCTTATTCTACCTTATTGAGAAAAATTTTCCACTTAACTTATTGTTTTTTAGGAAATTACATATATTCGCAAAGGTTTTTTCGTCAAACCATTAACTTGGTACAGGAATTGAAATCTACTCCAAAGTAAAAGGCCTTTGGCTTGATTAAAATTTCTAACATGTACTTACTTCACTTGGAGCACGGGTTTTATGAAAATCAAAATTCCGGATCATAGGCCTAAAAAACCTTGGGCAATCATGGCTTTAATATGCGTCGGTATATTTCCTTCTATAGCACTGGCCGGAGAAACACCTGTTTTAAGCTCAGGTGATACCGCTTGGATGCTGACAGCTACAGCCTTGGTTCTATTTATGACCATACCCGGGCTTTCATTATTTTATGGGGGCATGGTGCGCAGCAAAAACATATTATCTGTACTCATGCAGTGCTTTGCCATAACCTCACTCATGACACTACTATGGGTTTTATACGCCTACAGCATCGCATTTGGCGGTGATGGCCCCTTCTGGGGCGGATTGAGCAAAATGTTTCTCGCGGGTGTGGGTGTTGATTCACTCAGTGGCACCATCCCAGAAACCGTGTTTATGACTTTCCAGATGACCTTCGCCATTATCACCCCTGCTTTAATGGTAGGAGCCTTTGCCGAACGAATGAAGTTTTCGGCGATGCTGATCTTCATGACAATATGGATGACAATTGTTTACGCCCCTATTTGTCATTGGGTCTGGGGCGGCGGTGGCTGGCTCGGCAATAAAGGAATCCTCGATTTTGCTGGAGGTACGGTTGTACACATTAATGCTGGTATTGCAGGTCTGGTCGCGGCTATCGTTTTAGGTAAACGTAAGGGTTATCCGACCACCGCTATGCCACCACACAACCTCGGTTACACCCTGATGGGGGCTTCCATGCTCTGGGTCGGGTGGTTCGGATTCAATGCAGGCAGTGAACTGGCAGCCGATGGAGTCGCAGGAATGGCCATGGCCGTGACACAGGTTGCCACCGCAGCTGCCGCTTTGAGTTGGATGTTCATCGAATGGGTCAAACACGGCAAACCAAGCGTGTTGGGAATTGCTTCTGGTGCGGTTGCGGGTCTAGTCGCTATTACCCCTGCCGCTGGAGCGGTTGGCCCAATGGGGGCTATCGCAATAGGTCTTGCGTCAGGCGCAGGTTGTTTCATCACATCAACATCGCTCAAACGTGCCATGGGTTACGACGATTCCCTGGACGTTTTCGGAATCCACGCAGTGGGTGGAATCATCGGTGCCATTTTAACCGGTGTGTTCTGCGCAGAGTCTCTGGGAGGTGCCGGTTTCGGCGGAGATATCACCAGTATCGGCGGCCAGATTACTGTACAAATCCTCGGTGTCGGCGCAACTATGGTCTATACAGGGATCATCAGCTTTATCATTCTCAAAGTCCTCGATGGAGTTATGGGTCTCAGAGTCACTGATGACGAGGAAAGTGAAGGCCTGGATCTCTCGCAACACGGTGAGCGTGGTTATATTATTTGATCAAAAATTAAACAATTAATTGATTAAAAAATAAGCTATTGCTTCCAAGGTTATTTTAAGTAGAATATGCACATCTATTACCAATCAATCAAGTTTTTTTAATTTAAAGGGCTTTTAGTCTTTTGAAAGGGGCAGTTATGCACAAAATGAGAAAGTTATTAATTGATGGCATTATTTCCAGTGCCATTATGCTTGGACTCGTGAGCACAGCTTATGCAGATTCAGCTTTGGAATTGATAAAAGATATTGAAGTGCATGGTTTTGCATCTTCATCCTATTCTCAAAACTTTGCAAATCCGACAGGAACAAGACAAAACGCCCTACGCGTTTATGACTTTGACGCAAACACTTTCAAATTTGACGTTGCGGAACTTGTTCTTAAAAGAGATGCTACTGAAAAAGGAGATGTCGGATTCCGTACAGACATAACTTACGGTTTCAGCGGACCCCAAGCAAATAAAGTTGGTGGGCCTAATGTTGGTGGAGTCGATGTCAGCGATGATGATTTTGATTTACAGATTGCGTACGTTCAATACAACGCTCCCATCGGAAAAGGACTGTTGATCGATGTCGGAAAATTCGGCACAAATATCGGTTCAGAAGTCATGGACGGATATGATGGATTCAATTATAATTTTTCCAGGTCTTTCCTATTTTTTCTAGGGCCATTCACTCATAACGGAATTCGCATGCAATACCAATTGAGTGACACGGTGGGTCTTTTAGGCATACTTTCCAACGGTCATGACACCACCACCGACACGAACGATTCAAAGGGGTTTGGAGGACAAATCTCATGGGCGGTATGTGAGTCGGCGGTTGTTTATTTAAATTATTTTGGCTCCGCTGAACCACAAACCGGCGTGCCTAATAATGCAGACGAACTCAGAAATTTTTTCGATACAGTCATCGAAGTCAGCCTCAGCGATAAACTGTTATTGAATATGAATGCGGTTTACGGCTTTGAAGATGATGCCACGGGACCCAATACCGGGGATCATACATGGTGGGGATTTTCTGGAATCGTTCGATATGATGTCAATAACTGGCTCTCTTTAAATTATCGCGGTCAGGTATTTCATGATCAAGATGGAGCTCGCTCTGGATCAAGGCAAAAGTTATGGGCCATGTCGCTCACACCAGAAGTCAGAATCAATAGCAACATGGTTGTTCGTGCGGAGTATCGACACGATGAGTCAGATCATTTTGTTTTTTCAAACAGAGATGGTGCAGGAATGTCCTCTACTCAAGACACCCTTGCATTTAACGCATTGTTCTATTTTTAGTGACGGCTTTTAATTCTCCGGAGCTACCTGCTCCGGAGAGCCCCTTCTCTATAAACACTCCTAGCCCGATTCAGCTCACACTACCTCCACGAAAACTTATACCTTCTAGATTTCTGGGAAGAGAATATGGGTTTTAAAACTCCATACAATCTTCACTGGAGTTTATTATGAATATCTGAGCCTCCCAAGCTGTCCTCGTCTTCTCTAACAGCTTTCATGCGGGTATAAAGCCGTCTTAAATGTTCTTCATATTCTTCTTTTCTCAATCCGGCATGATCGCGTTCAAAGGGCCGACCCAATAGAAGGCCGAGTGTTTCGGTGAACTCGGTCAGTTTGTGGTCTTCTACAAGCAACTCTCTACTATAGAATTCCATGACAGCAATGATTTTTGGACCAATAAAAACAGGAAATGCAAATCCAGATTGAAGACCATTTTTATGAGCAATATTAATACGCGGAAAATTGGAATCTTTTTTTAAGTCTTTGATCGCTGAACTTTTTTGCTCGGCAAGCACTCTTCCTGGCAAGCCTATGCCTGGACGAAAATCTGTAGCTTCTGTTTCACCTTTAAATTCCTTAAAACCTTCCCAGTCTTCAAGGACCCAAAGTTTACTGGATCGGAGTAAATCTTCATTCCCCTTCTTTATATAAACATGAGCAACAGGCCAGCCTTTAAAATGACAGATTTTATGCATCGCTTGTTTTAATACTTCTTCAACCGGATCAGACGAGTTGGATAGTATTGCAATGTCTTTAAGTAATGATGAATAGGTCGTTTCTTTTTTTAAGAGCTTGTAAGCTTCTTTAATTTTTTCTGACTCCTCTTGCTCTTTGAAAAACTGTACTTGGGCTAGTGAAAATATGGCAACCACCCAAATAATAAAAATGGCCAACAATCGATTAGTCCAGACAATCCATAAAGCGGCACCGTGCTCTGAAATATAAAGCCCTTCCAAAGTCAGAACGGTTCCAACTGTAGCACCGATAGTAATTAGTCGGCTATCTTTGGCCATGAGGCCAATCAAAGCTAAAATCGCATAAGCCTCGCCTACAGATACACCTTGAGGCAATTGGCTATCAATAAAGGATATAACCAGAGCACAGGCAACCATCGCGATAACATAGCTGGCGTAAGGTTTAGAGGAAAATAAGTTTAAAAAAGTTTTATTCATATATCAGGGCCTATCCGTTTATGGTTCAGTTTTTAAACAGGTCACATTTTCTCGGTTTTTTTTAATACAAAATCTTCTTCTATTTGCTGAAGGCAGTTAAAAATATCGCCAAAGATATGCTCTTCTGGAATAATTCTTGGAACTATGTCAACGGCGCGCAATAAGTTGAGTGGGCCTTCATTTACTTGAGCCAGGAATACCTTGATGTTATTTTTCTTTAAATATTCAAATACAAGTTCAAGAGCATGAGCCGCTGACTGATCAAGATACGGAACGCGATCCATCTCAAAAATAATGCTATCCAGTGATGGTAATTTCTTGAGGTTATCAATGATATATTGAGAAAATCCAAAAAAGATCGGGCCTGAAAAAGATTTAATATATACCTTATCGAGATACTCCGCAGGCAATATGAACTCGTCTTGCATGTCACATGGTTTTCTGATTTTAAGATCCCGGATTGGAAATAAAGAGATAGTATCCTCTCCAATAGCACTCATTTTCTTCATGAAGACGAAGACAGACAAAGTCATTCCCGTTCCTACAGCCGCAATTAAATCGACAAACACGGTCATCAGCAATACGATAATAAGGATACCTCCTTCGGAAAGTTCCACCTTAATCACTTCTTTGAGTCCGTTATAATCAATGATGTCCATGCCAACCGATAGTAGAATAGCCGCCAGAACAGGGATGGGAATATACTGTGCATAGGTTCCGAGACCCAGCAACACCGCTAAAAGAAAAATACTGGACACGATGCCAGATAGACGAGTGCGCCCTCCCGCTTTCACATTGACAATGGAAGACATAGTGGTTCCTGCGCCGGGTAAACCTCCGAAGAGCCCAGAAGCAATATTTCCCAGCCCTTGCCCAATGAGTTCCTGATTACTCTGATGTTTGGTTTCAGTAATTTTATCTACAATAACGGCTGTCAACAAAGTGTCGATACACCCCAAAGCTCCCAAGGT
>JAJDBA010000108.1 GCA_029261675.1 Nitrospinaceae bacterium | reverse complement strand
CTATTTAACTATCTCTGGAGTGATATTGATTTCACTGTCAATTGTATCCATTTCATTGATCCAAGCAGATGCATACAGTCTCATTCACAGGCTATTCATGTTAGGGCTAGTTATTTTTGTTTTCATTGCATGGTGTGCTTTGATTTGGCAGTTTTACAAAGCCTTGCTAGCCAAGCAAAACCAAATTGAAATTCTAATGGGGTTGAAATTAGCACTTTCTTCATTGATTGACATGAAGGACTCCTATACAGAAGGGCATTCAAACCGGGTGCGAAATCTTGCTAGGAATTTTTCAGAATTTTTGCGTTTACCATCGGAAGAAGTAGAAAATATTTCTGTCGCAGGGGAATTACATGACATCGGAAAAATTGGAATTCCAGACTCCATATTAAAAAAAACCGAAAAAATAAATGGCCAAGAATATGAAATCATAAAAAATCATCCTAAGTTAGGGGCGGAATCAATAAGGTCAATCCATGGATTTGAGGCAATTGCCGAAATTATTCTCCATCATCATGAAAAATATGATGGAACAGGTTATCCCGATAGGTTGAAGGGAGATGAAATTCCCTTAGGATCCCGGGTTCTTAGTATTGTTGATGCTTACGATGCTATGTTTCATGGCCGAGCTTACCGTAAGCCCTATACCAATGAACAAATATTAGAAATTATTCATCAGGAGGGGGATAAACAATTTGACCCATTACTTTCCAAGGAGTTTCTTGATTTTATAAATCAGGAAAATATAAAGCTTCAAATCGATCCAGTTTGTGGAATGCGCCTTGGTGAAAAACAGAAGAATTTTAATTGCAGGTATATTGGGCAGAATTATTTCTTTTGCTCTCAAATTTGCGCACAAAAGTTTGAAGAATCGCCAGAGAAATTCGTATTAGGCTCTGAATCTATGTGAATTCAAATAGCCGAAAAATGAAAAAGGATTTTGACCTAAAACTGCAACCAGGGTTTTAATTAAAAACATTCAGCTTTGTTACTTTTTTAAAATGACTAGTTATTAGCTGATTATTTGCTTCATATTAAACTTACATATAGGTAATGACTAAATGAGAAACTCTGGATTAACGTTTATTTTACTGCTTTCTATGAGCATTCTGGTCTCGGGCTGTAGCCATAACTACAAAGTGACCATTATTCCAGAAATAATGGTCCCGCATGCGAAAATTACTACCTTCCAAACAGTGGAAGTCAAAGTGGTGGACCTACGCCCTGAAAAAAAAATATACAGCGAAAATCGCTTTGGGTTAGATGATGTCAGTATTGCCTCAAGCGCTAAACTTGAAGATACCATACGCGACAAAGTGATGGAGGTTTTGAGTTTATTGAATTTCAAGCCGAACTCTTTTGATGTGCCCAATTCTTCCAGTTTTAAATTGGAAATTCTTTCAGCACGACTAATTCTTTCCTCTCGACTAAAGATGTATGGCAGTAATTTAAGATATAAGCATGAAATGGATGTGGTATTTAAAGTCATTTGCAGCAAAAAAGGGATTGTTTATGAAAATTTATACCAGGCAATAGAAAAAAACGAACATGGTATTTCCAATCATGCTGGGGAATTCTTTAGTGGCGAATTGATTAACGCCGGAATATCCAAAGCACTCCAAAAAGTATTTAATGATAAAAATTTATTGACCTTTTTAGCAGAATGATATGTCGCTGAACCTAAATCAAATTAGCAAGTTTAAAAAACCTCCTTCATTTGATAACTCATCATCATTTGTTGTTAAGTGCATTTTTATTCTTCATTTATAAGGGCTGTGAGAAATGAAACAAACAGTTTATAGATTCATCATCTTGGTTGCACTAAACTTGGTATTAATACCCTCGAGCTTCGCTGGCATTGTTGAGTATGATCTTAATGTCAATTATAAGACTCTGAATGTCACTGGCAAGGATGTAAAGGCCATGTCCTTAAACGATTCGATTCCCGGCCCCACACTACGTTTCCGGGAAGGAGATGTAGCACGCATCCGTTTTCATAATTTAATGGATGTTCCCACCTCTGTGCATTGGCATGGAATTCTTTTACCCTTCCGTCAGGACGGCGTCCCCTATGTTACCAATCCACCTATCGAGCCAGGAGAAACAAAAGAATTCGAATTTACTATTAAACAGTCAGGCACCTATTGGTTTCATTCTCACACTGGATTACAAGAACAACGGGGTGTGTACGGATCTATTGTTATCACCCCGAAAGATGGAGAGCGGGTATCCTCCGATCAGGATAAGGTCATCGTTTTATCAGATTGGACTGATCAAAACCCGAACGAAATATTGCGTACTTTAAAAAGCGGTAACGACTTTTACAGCTTGAAAAAAGGAACCCTGCAAAGCCTTCAGGGAGCTGCCAAAAAGGGTGCTCTTATGGGTGTTTATAAGCGAAGTTTAATGCGTATGCCCCCTATGGACATTTCAGACGTGGCTTACGACGCTTTTTTTTCCAATGGGAGAAAGGAAATCACTATCCCTGCAAAACCGGGCGAAAAGGTACGTTTGCGCTTTATCAATGCCTCTACGGCAACATATTTTAATATGCGGTTTTCCGGTGGCCCAGTTGAAATCATTTCATCTGATGGAATAGATGTTCAACCTGTAAAAGTGAATAATTTTCTTATGACCGTTGCTGAAACCTATGACCTTATCGTAACCGTACCGGAAAACGGATCTCATGAGTTTCGGGCTACTGCGCAAGATGGCTCTGGACACACATCCATATTTATTGGAAGTGGTAAACGGATTTTGGCTCCCAATGTTCCTAAACCCAACCTCTATAAGATGAACATGTCCATGGATAATGGTGGGGGGAAAATGAAAGGTATGAGTTCGGAGATGGGTCGAACTATGGATCACAGTCAGATGGATATGCCTACGGATAGTAGCATGGGGGAAATGAAGGGGATGGATTCAAAAAATGAACGACCATCAACTCCCTATGAAAAACTACGCTCGGTCGGGAAATCTACTTTACCCAAGGAAAATCCAACGCGAGAGGTTGTTCTTAATCTCACAGGGGATATGGAGCGCTATGTATGGTCTATAAATGGAGAAACACTTTCAGCAGACAATATGATACGGATTCGTCATGGAGAGAATGTGCGGTTTGTACTCATCAACAAAACGATGATGCACCATCCGATGCATCTACATGGTCATTTCTTTCGTGTTATCAATGGTCAGGGTGATTACTCACCTCTCAAACACACTGTAGATGTGGCTCCTTTAGCCACTCAAATAATTGAATTTGAGGCCAATGAATACAACGACTGGTTCTTTCATTGTCATATTCTCTATCATGCAAAAGCTGGAATGGCCCGTGTAGTCAGCTATGAGGACAAAGAATTAGACATAGACCTCAAAAAAATACGCCACAAACTTTATAAGGATTCATGGTTTCCCACAATCATTGGAACAGCCCAATCTCATATGACCGATGGCACCGCCATTATTAGTAATACCAAAAATATCCTGAGTACCACATGGCAGGTCGGCTGGCAAAATGTTGACAAAACAGATTACGATGTCGAAGTCGCCTACGACCGCTATTTCAACCGCTTCTTCAATATATTTGGAGGGGTCAATCTTACCAACGATTCTGATCGTGGCATATTTGGGGTGCGCTACCTTCTACCTTTCAACGTCGAAAGCTCTTTTCGGGTAGATAGCGTAGGTGAATACCGTATAACGCTGGCTCAAATAGTTCAACTGACCAGCCGAATAGGGATTTTTGGAGATTTCGAATACGACACGGAAACAGAAGAGGAGTGGTTGTTGGGGGGCAAATATATCCTTTCAAAAAACATTGCTATTACTGGTCAGTACCACTCTGATTTTGGAGGCGGAGTAGGACTTGAATTTCGATATTAAATTTACTTGTTATCAAGAACGAAAGGGAAAGAAAGATGGGTTCATTTTAAATTTATTAATTTATTTTTTAGGGAGAACTATTATGAAAAAAAATTTGACTATTTCGGCGTTTATTTTTTCGGTGTTTTTTGCAGCAGTTACTTTTGCGGAAGAACCATTAAGCTTCAAAATGCATGAAGGTTCCCAGTCCGGTCTTTCAAAACATAATGATGAAGGAATTTTGCACTATAAAAAAGGCCATTTTGATGAAGCCTTAAAACATTTTGATGCAGCACTCAATATTAATCCCAAGTGTGGTGAAGGTAATTTTAATAAAGCCCTGACCTTGGACAAGCTTGGCAGGCATAAGGAAGCTGCAGAATTCTTTTCGCATGCAAAGCACCATGCCATGGGAAATGAAAAAATTACGCATTCTAAAATTTTAGGCGCTCACATTGATTCAAGTCATTCACATTGAATTTATTTAAATGCGCACTTCGTAGTTTTTATTTAAACAATGTTCAATTAAGGAGTATTGATATGAAAAATTACTTATTTACAAACAAGATTTATGAAATCAAAAGAGTCTCTATATTAATACTGACCCTGTTTTTTATAATGTCTTTTGGAGGAACCCTGGCATATTCTCAAGGGATGGGAATGCAAAAGCCTCCTTCCCCTGAATCAAAACAAACCCTGGAAGATCAAATATCTGACATTAGATCAAAGTTATTCAATGTTGAAGTTGCTTTAGAAAGAAGGCATCAGGGAAAATCTGAGATGATGGGAACAATTGCCAAGAAAATGGAAATGAATAAAATGGCGATGATGGGAATGGAAAAGATGGAAAAGGGGATGAATAGCAATTCCATGCAAAAAATGCCAAGTATGGACAGCTCTGGGAACCAAATGACTCCGAAATCCAAAATGAACAAAATGAGGAGGAGGGGGATGAAAATGATGGGTCGAATGAATGAAAATCGGGCCGATGACTTGCCTTCATCTTTACCTGGCTTTCCAGGGATGTCTCATATTTATCATATTGGATCTACTGGTTTCTTCCTTGATCATTCCGACCATATCAAGCTAACCCGCCAGCAAAAAGTAACTATCAATAAAATTAAAGAACAAATAATTCTTGGCAATTCAGTAACTGACCGAGAAATACAACAATTGGAACAGGACCTCTGGGTTCTCACCAGCTCTGACCAACCCGATATAGCAAAAATTGATGAAAAGATCAGAGGAATTGAACACCTTAAAGGGAATATGAGGAATGCTTTTATCCAGGCTGTGGGGAAAGCCGCTAAGGTTCTTTCTTCAGAACAGCTTAACAAATTGAAAGGGATGAACCAAGATCCCATTTAATGTTACTCCTTTATACAGGTTCTGATGAAAATTAAATTTATATACGAAAAATCAGGAATACTTCTTCTTGCGTGGATTATTGTCTTGTCAGCATCTGCAATAAGTTCAGCGCAAGTCAGCCCAGAAGAACACACCAAACATCACCCTGGCCAAGAAGCAGGGGCCACGGAAACTTTAGCTGTCAAGGGAGTGGGAGGAATGATGGGTGGGGGAATGGGTGAAGGAAAGATGGGTGGGATGATGCAAAAAATGGGCGCACCAAAAGAAAAGGACCTTTATCCTTCGCTGATGAGTCTTCCCGATTTACCGCTGGAAAAACGTGCTGAACTGCAGAATAAAGCTCATGAACGTATGAAAGCTGGGACAGCGTTAATGGGTCGTGGTTTTGCAGATTTATCTAAATCCGCCGCGACAGATAATTTCGCCTCTATGCAAGAGGCCACAACCCAGCTTCGTGAGGGGTTGTCTCAATTTGAAAGTGGCTTGGCTACGCATCGGGCATTAAAGGAAGGGAAAGCCCCTCACAATATCGCTCTTCAATGGTTCAAACGAGAAATGGGGCTTTTGCCGAACCAATACGCGATAAATGATGGGGCTCTTTTAGGATTGTCCCCATTTCACTTGTTTGTCATGATCGTTTTGTCATTATTTGCGCTCATCATGATTGGAATGTATTTTTTTAAAATGCGTCGAGCTACCGACTTATTGCAACGGCTCGTGAAAGATGAAATTAAAACTTCAGAAGTCGCGCTAGCTAAATCACCCACAAAAAATAGCCCAAATCTTCCTGCACAATCTTCTTTAAATATAAGTTTGGAAAAGAAATGGTCTGGGAAACTACGGGTTGCAAGAATTTTTTCAGAAACTCCGAAAGTTAAAACGTTTCGAATGGTACACATGGACGGAGGACCGATTCCTTTCTATTTCGAACCGGGTCAGTTTTTAAATATATCCGTTCAACCAGACGGAAAAAAGATAAAGCGCAGTTATACCATCGCCTCCAGCCCAACTCGCCAGCAATACTGCGAAATCACCGTAAAACGAGAAGAGCATGGTTTGGTCTCAAAATATTTGCACGATAATTTAAAAGAAGGAGATTTTTTAGAAATCTCCGCCGCAACAGGAAAACTTGTTTTCTCTGGGAAGGAAGAAGAATCCATTGTCCTCATAGGCGGTGGCGTAGGAATTACTCCGTTAATGAGCGTTATTCGGTATTTAACTGATACAGGATGGAAAAAGG
>JAJDBA010000107.1 GCA_029261675.1 Nitrospinaceae bacterium | reverse complement strand
GGTGCCAGTTGACGGGATTGTGCGCGTGCTGCAACAGGTAAGGACTTTTTTCTTTTATAAGTTTGTTGGTATATGCGTGTTCTGTCATCAGATATTATTTATGAGAAAGAGTTTTTTACCTTATGATGCTACATCAAGAATTGCATTCGATCATATCAGAAATTTCAGCATGAATATTTCAAGGTGATATAATACTGCTTGGCAATAATCTTTTTTAGTGAAAAGTAGAGTATGGAAGCGCAAAAATTTTCGGAGTTGGGTGAAAGAGAGCGAGAGAGATATAACGAAGGGCTGGAAAGAGACGGATATAATAAATTCTTCAATCATTGTCGATATTTTTACATCCGCAGAAGATACAGCCTGATTAAGGAGATGATGCAATGTGTCCAGGGCAAGAAGGTTCTGGAAATAGGCTCAACTGCGTGGAGGGGATGGCTTGAAAATAATTCGATTCTTCCCTCCTCCTTAACTTGTATTAATATTTCCGAAGCCGAGCTCCAAGCTGGGGTAGACTCCGCAGTGGGTAGCAAAAATAGTCCTGATTTTATTCTTATGGACGCGCATGACTTGCAGTTTGAAGATGAAACATTTGACTTTGTTTATGGTGCTGCGATTTTACATCACCTGAATATGGCTCCAGCTTTGGATGAGATTTTTCGCGTATTAAAACCTAATGGAAAAATATTATTTATTGAGCCTTTGGATGTAAACCCTGTCGGGAAAATTGTAAGGTCTCTAACAAAAAAGGCGAGAACCTCCGACGAACAACCGCTGAGACTTTGCGATATTGCTGAAATTAAAAAACGTTTTGAAACTCAGTTTTTTTATGAGGAGTTTTTGTCAGTTCCTTGTGGAGTTTTGTCAGGAATGATTTTTAAGAACCCGTCTAATAGTCTCATGCGTTTTGCTTTTCGTGCGGATCAGTTTCTAGAAAGTAATTTTGGATGGTTGCGGAACTGGTTTCGTCATGTTTTGATTTCTGGAACACGTAGATAAACTACTCTTAATCGACCCACCATAAACCAAAATTGTGCCAGCATTTTCATCACCCCCTAATTCTATGACCCTTCGATCTGAAAATCTGGATAGAGTTATATCGTTCAGCTTGATGAGTTTTGTCTGCTTCTCTTTTTTTTCTATCAGTTTGACACAGATTTCTTGCGGAATTGGCGGACTAGCATGGATGATAAAATGTTATTTGACCCGATCATGGGGGAAGCAGACTTTCCCTTTGAAGGTTCCCTTTTTACTTTTTGTTCTGGCCTGTCTGATCGCGGTTGCCGGAGCAGTTGATTTTTCAGGAAGCTATAAGTCGCTCAAACGCCTACTGGAAATTTTGATCTTTTTTTGGGCCGTTAATTGTATTGAAAGTGAAGAGCAGAGAGAAAAGCTTTCTTTGCTTTTAATTGTTTCTGCTACTCTTTCCACATTGACGGGTTTTTACGCCGCCTGGGAAAATGGTATCGCAATCTATTCGAGAGTGGAGGGTACAATGAGTGTCTATATGACCTATGCGGGTCTTTTGATGCTGGCTCTTCTGGTTGCGTCTGGAAAACTGATTTTTGCTCCAAAAGAAAATAAATGGCTCTTTCCTGCGATTATTTTGATAGTGGTGTGCCTTTTGATGACTTTTACAAG
Source organism: Nitrospinaceae bacterium (assembly GCA_029261675.1). Lineage (GTDB taxonomy): Bacteria > Nitrospinota > Nitrospinia > Nitrospinales > VA-1 > UBA8687. The sequence continues at coordinate 11,544 of JAJDBA010000107.1, read as the reverse complement.
ACAAGCCTGGCTTGGGGTTTTGGCAGGAGTCTTTTTTCTGATCTGGTTCCGAAAAAAGAGTTTGCTCTGGTTTATGCCAGTTGTATTGGGAATCATTTTTTTGGTTTCTCCGATGCAGATCAAGAACAGAATAGATTCTCTGATAAAATTCAATGACCCTAATCTTCAAATCCGTTTGGCTCTTTGGCAAGGCGGCTGGTTGGTTTTCAAAGATCATCCTCTGGCGGGGTGTGGATTTAAATGTATTGATGCCGTATATCAAGATTACCCTGATCCTACAGGCAGTATAAAAAGATTGCGGGGGTTGCATAATAACTTTATCCAGTTGGCTGTTGATACGGGTTTGTTTGGCCTTATTTCCTGGATTTTCATCTGGGTGATTTATTTTATGATGTTGTATCATCGATTGGTTTCCATGTCAGACCATTCTGCTAATAGAAAGGATATAATGGCGAGTGCTGCCGCTGTTATCGGGTTTTTGGTTGCGGGATTATTTGAAACTAACTTTTACGATGCCGAAGTAAGTATGTTGCTCTACTTCATCATGGCACTCCCTCTAACGAGAGAAGCCGCTAGCAATAATTCTTCGTAACCTCTGTTTTAGTTTCCCGCCCATGGGTAATGAGAGAAAAAATCCGGGAAGGATTTTTCTACACATTTGGGATTTTTTATTTTCACTCCCGGTATTTTTAGTCCAGCCACGGCAAAACTCATTGCCATGCGATGGTCATTGTAAGTTTCGATTTCGGCTCCCCGGTATTCGCCGGGCTTTACAACAAGGAAGTCTTCTCCGGCTTCAACTTCTGCGCCTAATCTACCCAGCTCGCTTGCTAAAGCTTCGATACGGTTGGTTTCTTTTATTCTAAGATTGCCGATGCCTTCTATTACCGTTTCGCCTTTTGCAAATAGAGCAATCACTGCAAGGGTTTGCACGGCATCAGGCATATTATTCATATTGATGGTGATTCCCTTCAAAGAGCTTCCTATCAGTTGCAGTGAGTCGGCAGTTTTTTTAACCTCGCACCCCATCTTTTCCAGCACAGCAGGAAACTGCGCATCCCCTTGAACGCTGTCTGGATTTGCTCCAGAAAGAGTGATGTCCCCTCCCGTAACTGCAGCGGCAGCAAGGAAATAAGAGGCGCTCGACCAATCGCCCTCGACCTTATAAGTTTGCGGCTTATATGCTTGACCTGCTTGGACGCTAAATTTCTGATAACTGTCATTTTCTGTAGTAACGCCGAAGGTTTGCATGATATCTAAAGTGATATCCGCATAAGACTTTGAGGTCAGGTCTCCTTCAATAAGGATATTCGTATCGTTTTTAAAGTAAGGTGCTGACAAAAGCAGTGAGGTGAGATATTGGCTACTCTTGTTTCCCAACAAGGTAACCTTTCCGCCAGGAACCCCGTCACCTTCTATATCAATAGGGGGGCAGCCATTGTGGTATACGGGAATGGCTTTGACTCCCATTTGGCCCAAGCATTTAAGTAGATCGGCAAGCGGTCGCTCCCGCATGCGTTCATCTCCATCTAAGTGGACCTTGCCCTTCACTAAAGCTGCAAAAGTGGTGAGGAATCGCATTGCGGTTCCCGCATTGCCAACAAAGATATCCTCCTCCGGGGTTATTAGGTTTCCCGCTTTTCCTGAAACGATGAAGGCGTTTGGCTCTTCCTCAACGTTAATGCCGAATCCTTTCAAAGCTCGGATCATGTACTTTGTGTCATCGCTAACCAGAGGTTTTTCGAGGCGGCTGACACCATTTGCCAAGGCAGCGATCAATAAAGCGCGATTGGTATAGCTTTTTGAACCGGGCACCGTTACGGTGCCGCTAACTTTTTCTACAGGCTGGATTTCTATCACTATATTATTGGCTTGAGATTCAAATTGGGGAATATACCACACCCTTTAACTACGGAGAAAATATTAGCACCCACTAGCGTGGGTGGCAATATTAGTGAGCCTACCGTTAAATGTTTGACGGATACCAATTTGCTTCATAGGCATGGATATTTTGCCCCTGTGGATCAGGGGTGAACTATTACCTGTGGAGATATGTCGTCAGGTTGTTAAGATTTTGGGATTCTGCTATGATCCAATTTCGGGTGTATTTTATAGAAAAGTTTTTATTTATATGTGTTTAAGGGCATTTCCTGAAAAATATTATGGGCGATGATAAGAAAGAAGGCTTATGGTATAAAATATGGGGCCACCGCTCGCTGAAAGAAAAACAGCGCCTGAGATCGTTTGTTCCTTATATTCTTTATGGTATCGCTGTTTTTTACGGAATAATTTATTTGTCCATTCTCAATACGATCAACCGGGAACGAGTAGGTACCACGGTTAAGACCTGGTTCGGCGGTGACACAGAGGCAATTATTAAAGCCAGAGCGCGTGAAGAAAAAGAAATAAAAGAGAGCTTTAAGGGGTTGCGAAAACGCGTATCCGGTAGCCGCTGACCCCACGAGCGTGGGTGTCTAAGAGTTACAGTGTTAAAAACGGGACCATAGAGCTTCTGTGATTTGTTTTTTAGAATAATTCCTAAAATTAAAAAATCAAAATGAAACGTTTATTATTTATCTCAAACGGGTTGTATTTATTCTCTCTCAGCCTTTGGGTGGCAGGCATGTTTCTGCTCGGTATTCTTGTCGAGATCATGGTGAGAATAAACCTGAAAGATCAGAAGCTTGTGGCAAGCACCATTATGAACAAGATCATGGATGTTTTTAACATCAATATTATTTACACTTGCATAACGATCATGGTGCTTGCTGAGGTTATCAAGCTTCTCGCCGCAAAATACAGTTCAGTGGGCTATGAACCACAGATAGTGACCAAACGTCGTTATACGAGAGAGGTCTTTCTTGCAGTTATGATAGTCCTTGCTATTTATGTTGGCAGTGTATTGCGACCGGAAATGCACGCAATGGATAAACTTAAGAAGGCTAACCCTGCAGATCAGAAATTGCAGATTCAGTTTGATCGCTATCACAGTCAATTGACATGGTTGTACACCATCAACATGGTTCTGGGCCTGTCGTTATTTTATATTCACGGTAAAGAAATAATCCGCTTCTCAATCCAGCGAACAGAGAGCCGATAATTCCCCGGCCCCCATTTAAGCCTTGTTAATTTCCACATCACTCAATCGAAACTTTTTCATATTTTTATTCTTGTTGTTGAATAGTGGGATTTTTTTGTCCACAGCCTTCTCTGAAACGAACAAACCTGAAGACAATAAAGCAATCACAGAGCAGTTTGCAGATATGGCATGGGTCAAAGGAGGAACATTTGTTCGCGGATCCAACTTTAAAGAGAATCAGGACACATTAAAAATGTGTCGTAAATATGACCGTGCCTGTCAATTATGGTGGTTTTCCGATGAGTTTCCCTTAAAGGTGATTACATTAAGGAGTTACTGGATAGACATTTATGAGGTCACAAATCAACAATATCTAGAATTTGTAAAAGCTACCGGTCACCGTCCCGCTTTAGACGATACTTGTACGACCGATTCTTGCTGGGAGGGAAATTTGTGGAAAGGCAATTCGTTTTCAATGTTGATACGTAACCAGCCAGTCACCCAGGTTGACTGGTATGATGCGGTTGCTTATTGTAAGTGGAAAGGCAAACGCTTACCTTCAGAAGCGGAATGGGAAAAAGCCGCACGAGGACCGAGTGGTAACATATATCCTTGGGGGAACGGATCTCCTAAAGGACGCGCTACTTACAACAGGAAATGGAAAGGCATTGCTACGATGACCAATGTTGGTAGCTATCCCAGAGGTGTTTCTATTTATGGGCTACACGATACGGCTGGCAATGTTTGGGAATGGGTAGACGATTGGTATATGCGTACCTATTACAGTGTTGGCAAAAATAAATATCCTAAAGGCCCTGCAAATGGAAAATTCAAAGTTCTTCGCGGTGGTTCCTGGATCAATTTCCCGGATTCGCTTCGTAGTGCATTTCGTAGATGGAGCCTACCGGATGTGCGCTTCAATGACACAGGTTTTCGTTGCGCAAAAGATTCAAAACAATTTATTGATTAGAAATACTAATGACAGACAAACCAAAACGCTCTGATGAACTGACCGACAAAGAGAGAGAACTGTTAAAGCCTTATCTTTCTGATGTTGATGCGAGTGTGTTCACGCTTGAAAATTTGAATCCTGAAGTGATTGGTGGCGCACTGGCTCGTTACAGTCGCGCTCCGACGGGATTCAAAGAAACCATCGTACGCGAGTTTTTGAATGCGGATGGAACGCCTAATGACCTTAAAGGCTCGCAGATGGTTGACAGGGTGGTCAATAAGTTTGGCGATGAATCTGTGGCGGAACTGGCAGTGGCCCCTTTATGCATTGAAGAAATTTCCAACCTGATGACCAAGGTTATAGAAGATTGTCGCATTGGTGGTTCCCCTATCGAAGAATCTACGCGCTATGTCCTTTACGATGTGAAAAAGAATGGCCGCTGGAGATATATCTGCCCAGATAATATTCGCGAGTCTGAGTTGGGTGAAAAATTTATAGGCAACATGGATTTCCTCTTTGAAACGTATGCCGAAATGGTCGAGCCCATGCAAAACCTGTTTCGCAAGCGTTTGACAAAAGAGGCGTTTGAGATTGAAGTGGAGCGTGATGGGAAAATTCAAAAAGCCGGATTGTCAAAGTTACAAGAAGATAATGAAATCAAAGCGCATCGAATTGCCTATAACTTCACCATCCGTAGCGCGACGTGCGATATTATCCGCTGTATTCTTCCTGCATGCACCCAGGCAAATGTGGGATTAGTGGGTAATGGCAGATTTTATTCAGGCCTTATAAGTAAATTGATGACGAACGATTTGTCCGAGGCACACCAACTCGCGGAGTCGATACGAAAAGCGCTGAACACACAAATTCCTACTTTCATCAAGCGCGCCGAAAAAAATACTTACAAGGCAGAAAACCATCGGGCCATGCGCGGGCTTTGCGAAGAAATTTTTAAATCGCTGCCCATAGAGACTACGGCGGAAGTGGTTTTATTAGAAGATGAGGCGGAAAATCAGCATATCAATTTGCTGGCTAATATGGTTTTCCCTTATGTGCAACACTCGACTCAGCAGATAAGAAACGTGATCCGGCAATTACCTGATGAAAAGAAAAAACAAATTTTTTCTGCTTATATCGGTTCGCGAAAAACCAAACGTGACCGGCCCGGTCGAGCTTTGGAATACGGTTATCCTATTCAGTTCGATATCCTTGCTGGATTCGCCGAGTACCGCGATTTGCAACGCCACCGAATGCTCACTCAGCAAAGGCAGAACCTGGGAATTGAGTTAGGGTATTCCCTGCCAGAAGAAATAGTAGAAGTAGGTATGGCAGAAAAAGTTCAGGAATGTTTTGAGCGAACGGAATCCTTACACCGTGATTTGAAACGTGCGGGGTTTCAGCAAGAAGCGCAATACGCAACATTGTTCAATCATTTCATTCGTTGGAATATGGGGATGAATTTGCGCGAGTTGGGTCACTTTGCCGAACTGCGAACTCAAAAAGCCGGGCACCCAAAATACCGGCGTACCACGCAAATGATGGCGCGACTTTATCTCGAACGGCATCCAGAAATGGAACCAGTTCTTAATTTTGTGGATTATAACGACTACGATGGCGGCATTACCCGGGCCGACCAGGAAGCCCGCACCGCTCGCAAAAGTCTGGCCAAAGGTGTCTTCGACGACAGCGACTAGTGTCGCTGGCAATAGGTCTATTCTTTTTTTGGTGAAACAATGATGTTGCGCTTCTGGAATTGTTAAAAACACTGCCAAACCTTTAACTTCAGGTTCGATAAATTTACTACCCACGTAGTGGGTTACTTTTTCTTTGATTTTCCGCCATCAACTTGGCTGAGTTTGCGCTTGACGGTTTTCTGTTTGTCCTTATCGAAGTCTACTTTCAGATAAACACTGTTGGCAAACAGTTTATCGACGACACCTTCTTTTTTCTTTCCCGCGAAATCAAATTTGATCTTATCTCCAACTTTCATCTTTACACCTCTTTAAAAAACAGGAATTACTCAAAATTATTTACGAAGAAAATGAGATTAGAGGAAAATATATAAGGTGTCAAGCGGAGAACCTCCTCAGGTAATTGTTTAAGGCTATTCTATTGCTCAATACTTCTTTGCCTTGTACAATCTGAAAATTATTTCAACGCTTTCTTAAAGAATTTAATGTGAAACTTTTCCTTGAAAAACCTTATGCAGAGGTAGCATTCAATCTGCCGATAAAAGAGGTTTTTACCTATAAAATTCCGCCTGAGTTTGCCGGAAAAGTTCAGGTGGGCATGCGTGTGTTTGTTCCTTTTGGTAGACGCAGAATCACAGGTTATGTCGTCGCTCTAGCAGCGAAATGGGACAAAGACATCAAACTAAAATCCATTAGCGATTTGCCAGACACGAAACCGGTGATCGGAGAAGAAATTCTATTTCTGACAAAATGGTTGAGCGGTTATTACCAATGTGCCTGGGGAGAAGCGATTCATGCCGCCCTCCCTGCCGGATTAGACGATGAAAGCCGTGAACAGTTTTCCCTGACAGAAATGGGAGGGGATGCTCTGCTCAAGGGTTCTCTTTCCAAATCGGCTATCCTTCTTTTGCATTTTATCGGCGAGCACCCCAAAGCCACTTCCAAACAATGCCAGAAAGGACTGGGTAAGAAATTCAGCGCCCATTCTCTAGCGAACTTAAAACAAGACGGATTGCTTGCTTCCATTGAAGCTATTCATAAAAGCACGGTCGGTTACCAGTTTCTTAAAACTGCGCGCCTGAAATCAGATTTGCCCACGCCTGAGGAAATAGAACAACTGCTCAAACGTAGCCCTAAACAGAAACAGGTTTATGACCAGTTAATAAAGGGGGAGATGAGCACGGTAGATTTAGAAAAGCAGGTCAAAGGAAGTGCTGCCGCCCTTAGGAGTTTAAAAGAAAAAGAGATCGTAGAAGTTTTTTCAAAGAAAATCGAAAGAACATCTCATGTCGACACATCCAACCAACCCATCGGAGCTTCCCTGGAATTTACGCCGGAACAAAAGAAGGTATTTGTGGAACTTGATGCAGCTATTCGAGAATCGAAGTTTCAAACTTTTCTCCTGCACGGTGTTACGGGGAGTGGAAAAACAGAAATATATATCCGCTGCATCCAACAAGTTCTCGAGCAGGGGAAAACCGCGATCATGATGGTGCCAGAAATTTCTCTGACACCGCAGACGGTGGAACGGTTTCGGCAACGGTTTGGTGATCGAGTTGCGATACTCCACAGCGGATTGTCGCAGAAAGAACGCTTTATAGAATGGAAGAAGATCTATGACAAGCAAGTCTCTATTGCTGTTGGTGCCCGTTCTGCTGTTTTTGCTCCGTTCGAAAATTTAGGGATCATTGTCATTGACGAGGAGCACGATGGTTCTTATAAACAGGATTCTACCCCACGTTATCACGCCCGCGATACAGCGGTGATACGCGCCTGCTCGCAAAATGCTGTGGTTCTTTTGGGTTCGGCCACCCCTTCTTTGGAGTCGGTTCACAACACTCGGCTCGACAAGTATAAATATCTCTCCCTAGACAAGCGGGTGGGCGACCGCATGCTGCCCATTGTGAGTTTGGTTGATATGAGACGGGAACGAAAAGAGTTTAAAAACTTTTCAATCCTTTCAGGGCAGCTCATCGCCGCCATTCGCGATCGACTTTCAAGGAAGGAACAGATTTTTCTATTTCTAAATAGGCGAGGTACCGCGCGGTTTGTCTATTGTCCCGATTGTGGTTACGTTGTCGAATGTAATCATTGTAGTGTTACTCTAACCTTTCATGGCAATGAAGATAGACTGCTCTGCCATTACTGCAATTTCTCAGCCCGAATGCCAGGGAATTGCATTGAATGTCAGAGTGAAGTGATTCGCTTTAGCGGATTCGGCACTCAAAAGCTGGAAGAGGAAACAATGAAACTGTTTCCCAAGGCAAAGGTCAGGCGTCTTGATCGAGATACAACACAAAGCAAATCGGCATTTGCCAATATGCATCGCGATATGCACTCAGGCGAGATTGATATTCTTATTGGTACGCAAATGATCACCAAAGGTCACGACTTCCCAAATGTCACATTGGTAGGGGTCGTGGCTGCTGATGTCGCTCTGAATATTCCCGACTTCCGCTCCTGCGAGAGAGCATTCCAATTGATGACGCAAGTTGCAGGCAGGGCGGGACGTGGCAAAGTGCCGGGGAAGGTTCTCATCCAGACTAATAATCCCGATCACTATATGTTCGAGTTCGTTATGGAACATAATGTAAATGCTTTTCACGATAAAGAACTGAAACTTAGAAAACGATTGAACTACCCACCTTATACGAGAATGATAGCGTTGGAAGTCGTTTGCGAAAATGAGACACAGGGGCAAAATGCTATAGGAAAACTCCGGCAATCTCTTTCCCGTTTGGTTTCCAGAGAGAAATCAGTGGAATTGATCGGGCCTTCTAAAGCCGCACTTTACCGGATCCAAAATAAATTTCGCTGGCATCTGATATTGCGCAGCGGAAATATGAAACAATTACAAAACATTTTGCTAAAATGTCCTGAGCTCAACGAGCCCAAAGCCTTCGGGAAAATAAAATTGTCCATAGATGTTGATCCTCTAAACCTTCTTTAACCTTTACTTCAAAATTCCTTACATGAAATTATTCCGATCTGCCTACGACTGGGTCTTGCATTGGGCAGCGACCCCTTATGCTCTTCCCGCGCTTTGCGCAATTTCTTTTGTCGAGTCATCGTTTTTTCCGATTCCTCCCGACATTTTATTGATTGCTATGACCGTTGCCGTTCCTGCATTGTGGATGCGATTCTCTCTCTTTTGTTCCATTGCATCGGTGCTAGGCGGAATGTTTGGATATTTTATCGGCTACCAATTTATGGATATCGTCGGCCAGCGAATTGTAGACTTCTACCATTTACAAGAAACGTTCGATAAAATAGGCGGACTCTACAATGAACATCAAGGCTGGGCAGTAGCCGCAGCTGGGTTCACTCCGTTACCATATAAAATATTCACTCTTGCCGCTGGGACGTTTAAAATCGATTTCCCGACTTTTGTTGCAGCTTCAGCAATCAGCCGCTCTGCGCGATTTTTTCTGGTGGGATTCCTAATCTATAAATTTGGACCGCCCATCAAGGCATTGATTGAAAAATATTTCAATTTGTTCAGCATCGTATTTTTCGTTTTGCTCGTGTTAGGATTTTACCTGCTAAAATTTGTGCTTTAACGAAGGGAGTTCTCATGGGTGAGCATTGCGTTATTTTTATTACCGCCGGGTCTAAGGAAGAAGCAGAGAAATTGAGCCGTGGACTGGTAGAAGAAAAATTAGCCTTCTGCGTCAATACCGTTCCAGGCATCCAGTCGACTTACCATTGGGAAGGAAAGATTCATGTCGATAATGAAATTCTGCTGATCGTTAAAACCCGGCAAGATCGCTATGAAGCCTTGGAGCAATGGGTGAAAGACAATCATACTTACGATGTGCCTGAAATTATTTCCCTACCTATTCAAGAAGGACTTCCTGAGTATTTAAAAGCCATCGATGACTGGGTTACTCACTAAACCCAAAAATTAGCATGACAAATTATATTCAGAAAAAAGACTGGCAGATTTCTGAGAACCTCGCTACTCCAGAGTCTGTTTATATGCGGAGACGAGAATTCATTCAGGGCACGGCCCTGACCAGTCTGGCAACGGTCGGAGCATTATATGGATGCGGTCCTTCTACCGTTCCAAACACTCTCCCAGAAATTCAGTGGAACGAAACTGAAAAAGCTCTTTACCCCGCCAAGAGAAATCCAGAATTTGAACTCGATCGACCTTTAACGGATGAAAAAATATCGGGGACTTATAATAATTTCTATGAATTCGGATCAGACAAAATCGATCCGGTCCATTATGCGCAAAAACTAAATACCCGACCATGGGCGGTGGAGGTTGGAGGATTAGTCAATAAACCAAAAACGTTTGATATTGATGATCTACTAAAGACCATGCCGATAGAAGAAAGGTTGTATCGTCTTCGCTGTGTCGAAGCTTGGGCGATGGCGGTGCCGTGGACAGGATTTCCATTTAAAGAGCTATTAAAACTTGTGGATTCGAAATCATCCGCTACCTACGTCAAAATGGAAACCTTTTATCAGCCCTTCACTGCACAGGGGCAACTGGCTTTTTGGGAGCCCTGGGCCTACACCGAAGGGCTGACAATAGAAGAAGCCATGAACGACCTCACGTTTCTGGTCACAGGAATTTATGGACATCCATTGTCGAAACAACATGGTGCTCCCTTGAGGCTGGCAGTTCCTTGGAAATATGGATTTAAGAGTATAAAATCTATCGTAAAAATTGAACTCGTCGATTATAAACCCGCGACGTTCTGGACAACATTGCAGGGACTCGAATACGATTTCACTGCCAATGTGGACCCGCGCATTCCGCATCCGCGCTGGCCCCAAAACCGCGAAAAGATGATTGGAACGAGAGAAGTTAAAGCGACTCTCCCTTATAACGGTTATGGCAAACATGTCGCCCAAATGTATACCTAGATTAAAACTCTGAATTCAGTCATAATTAGTTTATGAAATTTCAAAAAATAATTTTCGCTTCTTTTGTGTTTTTGATTTTGCTTGTTCCACAAATTTTGTGGGCCGCACCCGAGGGAACCTCTGTCTCCCAGCCAGAACCATCGAAAAAGATTTATACGGTCATTGAATTTGAATCGACTTTCATGAATCACAGGAAGGAAGATGTCTTGAAAGTCCTAGGAGAGCCGGATAGCAAAAACCAGGTTCAGGAAAAAGAAGTGTGGAAATACAAGCAGATCGTAAAAGATATGGAACAAATCTGGGATGAGAACATTATGTTCGATTTTGGCCGCGTCAACTACATCTGGAGCGACCAGCCTTCGGCTACAGGGAAAAAAGAATAACATTTCTCCTCCTAGCGGCTGAAGAACGATTCGATTTGTGCGCCCATGAAGCCGGCGATGGCGCCTCCTGTGCCTGCCGCGATGATTAGAATATCGCGATCTCCCGTTCGGTAACCTAGATAAGCACCGATCAATACGCCAAGGCAAATAATCACCATAAAACGTCTTCCGCCCAGCCAACCGACAAAGCCGCCGACCACCATTCCTAAGAATCCAGCGATGGCTATCAGTAATGGACTGTCCATCACTAATCCGATCAGAACTCCCGTTGTTCCGATCAATGCCATTCCTAAATAGATTTCTTTTTTATTGGCAGGTTTCATTGGGGGTGTGGAATTAAAATGAGCCAAAAAAGAAAACCCCCTCAGCCCCCTTTATCAGGGAGGCCGAGAGGGTTTATATGAGTACTTATTTAGAGGTTCTTGAAAACTTCATCAAGGCTCTTTTTAGCATCGCCAAACAGCATCCGGGTGTTCTCTTTAAAGAACAGCGGATTTTGCACCCCGGCATAACCGGTTGCCATACCGCGTTTCAGAACAACGGTCGTTTCACCTAACCAGG
>JAJDBA010000106.1 GCA_029261675.1 Nitrospinaceae bacterium | reverse complement strand
CATGTGGCTCGTCATGATTGGTTGGGTATCCACCCCCTATACTAGTTTTGCCGAACCCACAATTCAGATAAAAAAAGAATCTAAACAGCCAATCACTCTTAAAAGTGCAGTGGTTTTAGCCTTATTGCATAACCCGCACCTTAAAGCCTTTTCTTTTGAGAAACGAGCAAGGGAAGCCCGCATTCTACAATCCGGCCTTTTGCCTAATCCTAAATTGAGTATCTATTTAGAAGATGGAACGGGATCCGGAGAATTCAGTGGATTCAGTCGATTTGGCCAATCGCAAACCACGATTCAACTGAGCCAATTGATCGAATTAGGAGGAAAAAGAGCCTCAAGAATTCAATCGAGCAATCTCTCAAAGAAACTAGCCGATTGGGACTACGAAACCAAGCGAATGGATGTTTTGACTCAGGTTGCTAAATCCTATGCATTGTTATTGAAAGCCCAGGAACGCTTAAAGCTCAGTAAGAACCTTGTGCAATTGGGCAAAAAATTTCTAAATACAGTAAACGAAAGAATCAAAGCTGGAAAAGTAGCAACCCTGGAAAAAGTAAAATCAGAATTGAATCTTTCTTCTCTAAAAATAGAATTAGAAAGTGCAAAACACGAATTAAAAGTTGCGCGAAGTAATCTTTCCATTACATGGGGAACTGCGCAGCCACAATTTGAATCTGCCATAGGCAATCTAAATCAAATTTCTGATATCCCTACTCTGGAAAACTTAAAAACCCGACTAAACCATAATCCCGATCTGGCTCGATGGACCACCGAGCTGGAACAACGCCAGGCCATACTTGATAGCGAACTTTCAAAAAGTATTCCTGATGTAGAGCTCCAGGGAGGGTTTAGACGGTTCGAACCTACAGATGACAATTCATTGGTTTTTGGCATTTCCATCCCTTTGCAATTTTTCAATCGCAACCAGGGAGCCATTGAAGAAGCTCGTCATAAACTGGGAAAAGCCGAATCCGAAAAACGGGCAAAGGAAGCGTTCACAGAAAAAACTCTTTTGGAAGCCTATAGCGCTGTGGTCTTTTACCGCAAACGAGTTACAACCATTAAAAACCAAATTCTCCCGGGAGCTGAGAAAGCCTTTAATGGAACTCAAGAAGGGTATCGATTTGGAAAGTTTAATTTATTGGACGTGTTGGACAGTCAAAAAACATTTTTTCAAACCAAGAAATTTTTCCTGGAATCTCTTGCTCAATATCACAGCACATTAGCCGATCTCGAACGTCTCATTGGAGAACCACTTGCATCCTTAAACCCGACATCTATTCAATCGATGGGAGAAGGAACATGAAAATAAAATCTCTTCTTCTAATCACTTGTTTCATAGTCGCTGGAGTCTATGCGGGAAATATCATCTTAAATACAACAGAAGAAAGCTCACAAATATCGAAACACAAACCCCACGAACAAACCAATTCAATTCCAAGAGGACCGAATGGTGGGTGGTTATTTTCTGAAAAAGATTTACAAGTTGAAGTCAAGATTTTTGAAACAGGTACTCCCCCCGAGTTTAGAGCTTTCATAACGGATGGAGCAGGCAAACCCGTATCTCTCGAAGAAGTGAACCTGACCATCGAATTAAATCGGCTGGACCGGGTCGATACCATTCGATTCAAACCCATGGGTAAATATCTCTTAGGAGACAAACCTATTGTCGAGCCTCACTCCTTCAATGTAAACATCCATGCACATTGGAAAGAAAAGCAATATGACTGGAAGTTCTCTCAAATAGAAGCCAGGGTAGAGCTAACTGAAACTGCAGTAAAAAATGCAAATATAACTATCAGGAAAGCAGAACCAACGCGGATTAAAAATCAAATCAACTTGCCTGGAGAAATCCAATTAAACGAAGAAAAGCTTGTTCACATTGTCCCCAGACTGGACGGGGTAGTGAAGAAAACTTTCAAGGATCTAGGAGATACCGTCGTTCCAGGAGACATATTGGCTATCATTGAAAGTCGTGAACTGGCTGACGCAAGGATTAATTATCTCGCCAAGATTCGACAGATGGAATTGTCTAAATCTGACCTTAATCGAGAATCCCTTCTCTTTAAAAACACACAAAAATTGTTAGACCTGTTGCATAAGGCAATGGACCTGGAAGACGTCTATAAAGAATTGAAAGATTTAAAAATTGGAAAAAGTCGCGAATTGCTTATCCCGGCCTACGCAAAAATGAAATTGGCAAATTCTGTTTACCTGCGCGAGAAAAATTTGTTCGCCAAGGGCATTTCTTCAGAATCTGAATACCTGCAAGCAGAAGAAAACCTAAAAAGTTCTGAAGCAAAATATTTTGCCCTACGCGAAAAAATTAGCTATGACGGCAATTGGGCGATTCGCGAGAAAAAAAGAAATTTTGACATGGAGGTATTCAACCTTCAAACCGCCAAACAAAAACTTTTTGCGTTAGGACTGATTGATAAGGATATTAAAAACTTATCCCAGCAGAATGAACAGAATTTTAGCAAATACGAATTGAGATCTCCTTTAGGTGGAATAATCATTCAAAAGCATTTAACTACTGGGGAAGCAGTTAAAAATGATACTGCTGTTTTTCTTTTAGCTGATTTATCTGAAGTCTGGCTGAACATAGCTATCCCAGCTATGGATATCAACTCCGTTAAGTTGGGACAAAGCGTTATCGTCCGAAACAGCAATACTGGGCTGAAAGCCGGGGGGAAATTAACATATCTCGATTCTATCATTGACGGAACAAGTCGCACTGTAACGGGACGAGTAGTCATTCCCAATCCAAAATTAAAGTGGCGACCTGGAACTTTTGTCACATTAAAACTAACACTGGGCGAACGAACCGTACCGCTTGCTGTTCCCACTAGAGCCATTCAAACCATCCGCGACTGGTCAGTTGTCTTCGTAAAATATGGAAATCTATTTGAAGCCCGGCCTCTAGAATTAGGAAAAGTTGATGGGGAATGGACAGAAGTGCTGCAAGGGTTGAAGAAAAATGAATTTTTTGTAGATCAAAATAGTTTCATATTGAAAGCAGAAATTGAAAAATCATCTGCTGCTCACGACCATTAGGTAAAGGACTTTTTCATGCTCGAAGGAATTTTAAAGTTCTCCATTAAGCACAGGGCATTTGTAATGCTGGGAGTACTCATCATGGCTGGGTTCGGAGCCTACAATTTTCAGATACTGCCTATTGATGCAGTTCCGGATATCACAAATATTCAAGTTCAAATAAATACCGAAGCTCCAAATTACACACCCCTTGAAGTTGAAAAGCGAATAACCTTTCCCATTGAAACTGCCATTGCGGGAATCCCTAAACTATCCTATACCCGGTCCATCTCCCGATACGGGTTATCTCAAGTCACCGTAGTTTTTGAAGACGGAACGGATATCTATTTTGCCAGACAGATGATCAACATCCGCCTTCAGGAAATGAAAAGCAATCTCCCTATGGGATTGGAGCCTATTATGGGTCCCATTGCGACAGGTCTTGGTGAAATTTTTATGTGGACGGTAGAGCAAGATGAAAATAGTCAGAAATCAAAATCTTATTCGTCTGTTGATTTACGAACGATTCAAGATTGGATGATCCGCCCACAATTACGCAATATTAAAGGAGTAGCAGAAATAAATAGCATGGGAGGTTTCACAAAACAATATCAAGTGGCTCCTATCCCAAAAAAATTAATGGCTTATGGAATAACTTTCAGAAGCATTATGGCAGCCCTGATGAAGAACAATGCCAACATGGGAGGAGGCTATATTGAACGTAACGGCGAGCAATATCTTATCCGAACGCCAGGGCAAGTTGAAGGACTCAACGACATTGGAAAAATAGTTGTAGGTTCTCACCTCGGGATTCCAATTTACATCAAAGATGTTGCCGAAATCAGCCTGGGAAAAGATTTACGTACAGGAGCAGCCACAAAGGATGGAAAAGAAGTGGTACTGGGAACGGTATTCATGCTTAAAGGAGAAAACAGCCGTACTGTGTCTTTAAGGGTTTCTGAAAAATTAAAAGAGATCAACCGTACCCTCCCAGAGGGAGTGATAGCTAAAACTGTTTACGATCGAACCAATTTAGTCAATGCCACTCTTGATACAGTAAGAAAAAATCTTCTCGAAGGGGCTTTACTGGTCATTGTGGTTCTCTTTCTTCTTCTTGGAAATATTCGAGCAGCTATCATCACCGCACTGGTTATTCCCCTTTCTATGTTATTTGCTGTCACCGGCATGGTTGGAAACCGTATTAGCGGCAACCTTCTCAGCTTGGGAGCTATCGACTTTGGAATCATTGTCGATGGGGCCGTCATTATTGTTGAAAACTGCATGCGAAGGCTGGCGGAAGAACAAAAAATTTCAGGCGGCATTCTTTCACGTTCTCAACGTTTCGAGATAGTTCGACATGCAACAAAAGAGGTCTCCCGTCCAAGCATATTTGGAGTCCTTATAATCATGATCGTCTACTTGCCAATTTTGACTCTCACAGGTATTGAAGGAAAAATGTTTCAGCCGATGGCGTTTACTATACTTGCTGCATTAACAGGTGCCATGATTTTATCGATCACATTCATCCCTGCCATGGTCGCTCAATTCTCATCCCAAAAAATCTCAGGAAATGAGAGCTTAATTTTAAAATGGGCTAAAAATCTTTATGAACCTTTATTGAATATCTCTCTGAACAATCGACCCTCTGTTCTTACTTTTGCCGCGATTCTTGTAGTACTAAGCCTATTACTATCAACTCGCATTGGTAGTGAATTTGTTCCGATTTTGGATGAAGGTGATATCGCTCTTCATGCCCTGCGCGTTCCTGGAACCAGCCTCACTCAAGCGGTATCCATGCAAGACACGCTTGAGATAAAAATTAAGGAGCTGTCAGAGGTTAAATATGTGTTCTCCAAAATTGGCACGGCAGACATTGCCACCGACCCCATGCCACCGAGCGTTGCAGATGTATTCTTAATTATGAAGCCACGTTCCCAGTGGCCCAATCCGAACCGACTAAAATCGGATATTATCCAAGAATTAGAGCAAAAACTTGAACAAGTCCCTGGTAATAAATACGAAATAATTCAGCCCATTGAAATGCGGTTCAACGAATTGATTGCCGGGGTTCGTAGTGACATTGCCATAAAAATATTTGGCAACGATTTAGAAACTCTCCTCGCAAAAGGAAAGGAAATTGAGAAAGTTATTTCAAATATTCCCGGCGCCTCCGATGTATCCGTCGAACAGATATCAGGACTTCCCATTTTGAACCTTGAATTGGATAGAGATCTAATGGCGCGACTGGGAATCAATGTTTCTGATATTCAGGAGGTCATTGCAATTGCCATAGGTGGAAAAAACGCAGGCAAAGTTTATGAGCAAGACAGAAACTTTGAAATTCTGGTAAGACTATCTGAAGATATAAGGAATGATATTGAAAAACTAAAAAGAATCCCGATCTCTCTTCCAAAAAATTCACTCAAAGCACAAGAAACTCTATCTCCATCGAATTTAAATGCACATGAAAAAAAAATGGACTATCTCCCTCTATCCGCACTGGCCGAGTTCTCGATTATAAAGGGCCCTAATCAGATCAGCAGGGAAAATGGAAAGCGCAGAATTGTTGTCACAACAAATATTAGAAATCGCGATCTCGGTTCATTTATGAAAGAAGCTCAAGCCACTATTGAAGAAAAGGTTTCAATGAGTACGGGATATTGGATTGAATGGGGAGGCCAGTTTGAGCATTTGATTTCAGCAACGAAACGATTGCAGGTCGTAGTCCCTCTTGCTCTCGCATTAATATTTCTCATTTTGTTTGCTGCATTAGATAGCGTTAAAAACTCTCTCTTGGTTTTTTCTGGAATTCCACTTGCTCTGACCGGAGGACTATTCTTTTTGTGGGCTCGAGGAATTCCTTTGTCGATTTCTGCTGCAATCGGCTTTATCGCACTTTCAGGAATCGCCGTACTGAATGGCTTGGTTATGATTTCCTTTATAGGTGAATTACGCGAAAAAGGGATGGACTTAGACAATGCGATTCGCCAAGGCTCACTCACCCGCTTACGACCAGTACTAATGACGGCTCTGGTGGCCTCACTGGGATTCATCCCCATGGCATTAGCAACAGGCACAGGAGCTGAAGTTCAACGTCCTATCGCCACAGTGGTTATTGGAGGCATCCTTTCTTCAACCATCTTAACCTTATTTGTTCTACCCGCTCTCTATCGAACGTTTCATTCAACCACGGAATAAAATTTTCAAGACGTTGTTTTCAATTTCGGATTAAATGCTTCGCGCAAACCCTCACCGCACAAATTAAATGCCAGCACGACCAACAGAATAGTAAAACCTGGAATGAAAGTCAGCCAGGGCGCATCAAACAAAAAGTTTTTTCCATCCGAAAGAATATTGCCCCAAGTCGCATCGGGAGGTTGCACCCCAAAACCAAGAAAACTAAGCGCCGATTCGGTAAGAATGGCCGATGCCACACCGAGGGTTGCGGAAACCAATACGGGAGCAATGGCATTGGGAACCATATGAATGAAAATAATGCGCCATTCGGGTATGGCCTGACTGCGGGCGGCGGCAACAAAATCCTGATCTCGAAGAGACAAAAACTCAGCACGCACAAAACGCGCGGTACCCATCCAACTGGTCAACCCAATCACAATCATGATGTTATAGATACTGGGCGGTAATAAAGCCACAACGGTAAGAATTAAAAAGAACGTAGGAAAACAAAGCATGATATCGACAAACCGCATGATGATCGTATCTACAGTAATGAATCCCAGTTTCACCCGACCGTAATAGCCTGCGATGCCTCCAAAAAATATTCCCACGGTCAACATAATGCCAACCGCAACAAACCCAACGCTCAACGATACGGAGGTGCCCTCAAGCATTCGTGCAAACACATCCCGACCCAACTCATCCGTGCCAAACAGATAAACGCCAAAGGCAGGTGCATCCTCTTTGGGAGTTATCGAACTTTTAAACACCGTTAAGGGCGGTAAAAATTTTTCAGAGAGGCGAACTATTTTAGGGTCGAAGACTACAATGTATTGGGTCAATACTTTTCCGAAAAATGCTAGCACCAATAAAGATATGAGAAACCAAAAACTGCCATAGGCCATTGTGTTGCGCTTGAGAATATCCCAACGCTCCTGAAAAAGTCCTTTAGAAGGAGGTAGCGCATCCGTTTGCAATATCATTTTCGATTCATTCATTCGATCACCGTTAAAATTTTATTCGTGGATCGACCACTGCATAAAGAATGTCAGACACCAACGTACCCACCAGAACCAGAACTGCTGTTATAAAATTGAGTGTCAAAATGATCGGGAAGTCCCTGGCCAATATAGCTTCATATCCCAGTCGCCCCATTCCAGGCCAGGAGAAAATTTGTTCAAAGATAACAGAACCGCCAATGAGACCTGGAATGGTCAAACCAAACATCGTAATAAAAGGTAGCAAGGCATTGCGTAATCCATGACGATAAATGACCTGGTCCTCTGGCAATCCTTTTGCGCGAGCGGTGCGCATATAATCCTGATGCAATACCTCCGACATTTGAGATCGAACATAACGCGACAGAACAGCCGTCCCTGCGATCGCCGACATCAATGCGGGAATGGTCAAATGCCAGACGCGATCCATGGACTGGAATAAGAACGATGCATCTTCCAGTCCGAAAGTCCTCATACCCAAAACCGGGATGTTGAAGGTTTTCACTACAAAAATAATTACAAGATAGGAAAGGAAGAATCCGGGAATGGAAATCAAAGCATAAGATAAAAAAGTGCTGGATCTATCAAATGCTGAGTCGCGATGAACCGCAGCACGAATGCCTATTGGAAACGCCAAACACCAGGTGATAAAAGTTGCAATGACAAACAGCGGTAAAGAATTAAGAAAACGGTCCCAGATTTTTTCCATGACCGGTTGATTGTCTTTGAACGACTTCAGTTCCCCAGTAGCCAGATCTCTCACCCAATATACATACTGCACATGCAGAGGCTCATCCAGGTGAAAAGCAGCACGGATGCGCTGAATGTCTTCCGGTTTCATGCGCGGGTTAGACGGATCTACCAGTGCCGGCTCACCCGGTGCCAGATGAACAATCGCATGTGAAATAATAGAAATAAATATCAGCAGGATGATTCGCTGCCAGATATTGCGCAAAATAAAATTGACCACTATTGCCTCGACCGCTGGTAAAAAGTTATACTTGCAAACATGGATATTCTACAACTCAGCCACTATCTCGACAACCTTCTGGAAATTAATTCCATTCGCGATGCGCCCCATGCGCTGAATGGATTGCAAATTCAAAACCAGGGTGAAATCAAAAAAATAGGACTCGCTGTCGACTTATGCCAGGCAACGATAGACCTTGCCATTGAAAAACAATGCCAGATGTTGTTTGTACATCATGGCGCGTTTTGGTCGGGACTGCAACCGATACGCGGCAAACATTACGAAAAGCTTTCAACCATGATGCAGTCCAACCTCGGGCTCTACTCGGCGCATATCCCGTTGGACCTGCACCCCGTCTTAGGAAATAACCGGGCCCTTGCCGATTTGATTGGACTGGAAAACCTGGAAACTTTCGGCGAATACGATGGAATAAAAATAGGGCTCAAAGGTTCACTCCCCGCAACATCGTCGGAAAAATTGGCCGAGTTACTTGAGCAAAAACTCGACTCAAAAGTAAAAGTAATTGGTAAAGGAGAAGTGAAAACCGTTGGGCTGGTCACCGGAGGTGCCGCCGACATAGTCCGGCAGGCGATACAAGAAGGACTCGACTGTTACATCACTGGCGAGGGTGCCAATCACCATTTCCATGAAGCTACTGAAGGAAACTGCATACTCATTTTTGCCGGACACTACGCCACAGAAACAGGAGGCGTGAAATCCGTCGGCAAACACCTGCAAGAAAAATTTGGGATCTCCAGCGAGTTTCTACATTACCCCACCGGACTTTAACCCACTACGTGGGAAGAAATCTTAGCAAGATAAAACACATCCTCCTCTGGATTAAAAAGTAATTGCCGCCTTTTACATTCCTTTTATGGGCTATACTTTGTAAAATATTACTAGAAGGACGCAATTTTTCTTGGCGACTTCCCCGAAGATGAGTTATGTTTTAGGGGATAATAGGTGTCCAGTATCTTTCATAAAAAATAGACG
>JAJDBA010000105.1 GCA_029261675.1 Nitrospinaceae bacterium | reverse complement strand
GTATATTTTTTGATGGTCTTCGGCGTAAACGAGTCTAAAAATACCACATTATCGCGAAAATCGGGGAAAAATGTGAATACGGATTCCAACGCTCGCTCTCGCCAATGTTTTTTCGCTGCGATGTAATCTTTTCGCGTTAATGTGTCCCATTGGGCAAAATTTGCCAGATTGGTCAACCGGATCAAACCTTCTTTCATCGGATCAGGGTAATCAAAATTGTTTGAGCAACAGAGAACCCCGGTGGTGACATTGATCATTTCGTCGGGAACTTTGTAATCGAATCGCGGTTGAGTAGAGAAAAAAACGATGCTTTTGTCATAACCCAAATCTCGTGGTTCGCGGTCGACAACACATAAGGATTCCATAAAAGAGACTTGGCCGGTTTCACATTTTTCTGTTTCTTCCAATGCGGGCTCACAATGGTTCAATGTTTCGACATATCCCATGGAAGAGATAACCGCCTCGGCGGTTAACTGTTCGCCATTTTCCAGAGTTAGTGATTCAACCGTTCCGTTTTCTGCGTTGATAGAAGTTACCCCGGCCCCCATGCGTAATTCTCCGCCCAGCTGTTTGAACTTTTCTTCAAGAAGATGCAGGATGTAGTGCATCCCCCCTACAGGTTTGGCAAAGCCTTCGACAAAAATACTTTTGAACATGATGACGAATTGATAAAAATCCATATCACCTTCGCGGGCATTGCCGTAGTACATCAACGGACAATTTAGCATGTCGATCAGTATCGGGTTATTGATGAAACTTTCCAGGATAGGACGTGAGGTTAATGTTTTTTCATCATTCAGATTCAGTTCATCAAAAGATAGAATTTTTTCCACAAGTTTGTTGAACCCGTCAATCTCCTTTGGGAACTGGTCGGCAACCTCCTGCCGAAAAAATTCAAAATCATTTGTAAATCGCAAAGAATGTTCAGGGAAACGGATCTCAGACATATGCTGCTGACATAGACGAAAGTCGTCATGGCTGAAACGCAGTTGTTTGAGAAGTTTTCCGAGGGGAGAGTTGCGAACACCTTTGGGGGTGAAATTGGTCATCGCATGTAGCCCGACATCGAACGTCCGATTCTTACGAACGTAAAAAGAGTTCAAGCCACCCAGTACCGTGTGTTTTTCAACGATGCAGACTTTTTTATCGAACATGGCCAGACGAATGCCAGCAGCTAATCCGGATAAACCGGAACCTATGATTACCGCATCGTACGCCATAACCTGACCGTTAGAATTTCATTAAAGGCAGATATATTAAACGAATTTAGAGTCAAAAAAAGGAAGGGGGGAAACTAGCTGGCGGCAAGTCTATCTTTTAAAAGAGGTTGCAAATAGGTAATGCAACCCGCCAGTGTAGCCAGATGTTCGTAATCTTTTTCTGGCACTTCAATGTTGAAGCGTTTTCTCAGTTCCATGACAATGTCTAGAAAATCCATGGAATCAAGGTCAATCTGTTCCCTTAGCTTGGTATTGTCATCAATTGAGCTGATATCCTCATCGGGAGCGATATCCTCAAGAATGTTCAAAATGATCTGTCGTACTTCGTCAATGGTCATCAATATTTCTCCTTAATAACCCCGATTTTAGTTGAAGATACAGAAGATTTCAACCCCAAAATCCCCACTGACGTGGGGAGGCGATAGGTCTATTCCCAAAAAGCTAAATTATATTATTGGGCCTTTTACTATAGTTTCGTAGAAATTGCTTTTCTGCCAGAAGGGGTGCAAGGGGTTTCCGCTGTTAAGCGGGGGGCTAAACTTGTTCGTCTATCCTGCAAATTCTACCGAAAAATTGTTTGGTAGCCTTATTGTGCTTTTCTTCATCGGTTGAAGATCGCCGCTTTTTTTTAAAAACCTTTTGGGGTCGGTTTTTTGAGTCTCCAGGAACAGGCGTTTCTTTTGAGATTTTTCTAATTTCATCGAGAAACAGCATTTTTAAAGATCTCTATAAGGATATATAAAACGTTACGGCGTAATTTCTTGATAAATTAGCAGAAAAACATAAAAAATTGGGAGAGATACCTATGACGGTAAACAGGAATATTGCGATTTTACAAAGGTATTTCAATGATGCTCTTGAAATATGCTGATCACCCCCATCATTGCGATGGCAGCTGCGCTAAATAAATAAAGCACGAGTCCTGTCCCATTATCTCCAAACAATTCCAGCCAATGCCCTCGATTGGAAACAAAACCCCAATAGAAAATAGAAAAATAGGATAGAAGTAATCCCGTTTTATATCTTCCAGTAAATAGACAAAAGAAACATAGCAAAAACATCAAACCAATTTGTCCGAAAGAAATTATAAAAACTTTTTGAGCAAAAAACTCAACCATCTCATTGAGACCATTCATAACTTTCACCATAAAACATGATTTAGTTTGTTCCCTGGAGGTTGCGGTCTAAAAAGATCCGCAACCCGTAATTGATACATTAACCAGGGTAATTATTTAAAAAGCAAAATGGATACCAATTTTAGGTAATGAATTTTTGCAAACAGAAGAAAATTTTTAACCTACGTTTTTTCATGGCATTTGAAATTAAAAATAAAATTCTATGAATGCAAAAAGCATTTTTTGGGGCAATTAAAAAATTGGGAAGAAGTATGAAATAGTTTTAATCCGGTTGTGAAAAATTACACATGAGCAACTTTTTTAAACACGAAAACCAAAATTATTTCAATTGGATGTTCTGTAGTATTTCATTTAGAATCACATTTAGCTTTAAATCAAATTGTGCTTTTTTGGACAATGTAAAAATTGCAGTAGAACAAACTAGTTTTGGTTTTATGGCTCAGTATAAGAATTTTTAGCATGATGGATTAACAAAATATAACCCCAATATAACTTTCAATTAGGAAACTTAAGAAGTGAATAAAAAAACATTTTTCTTTTTATTATTTTATGTTGTGGGATGTGCAAACATAAATAGCGACCAAAGATACATTGGGGAAGTCCAGGGGATCGGAGATAGTCCAAACTACCCCTTAGTTGCAGCTGGCTTTAAGCGGGGTAAAATTCTCACTTACGGACCGGAGATGACTGACTTTTCAACAGCCTATAACCTAATTACAAATGAAAACCAGATCGGTTCAACAATATACTTGTTCCCATTTAGTCAAAATCTAAAAGATATGTTTGAATTAGAAAAACAGAGTATTTTAGCTTTCCACAAAGAAGCAAAAATCTTAAATACTGCTACGTTGGTTCTTACTAAAAACGGAATTGAATATAAGACCCTTCAGGCTACATTTGAGTATCAAGAAAATTTTATGGGGAAAATTCAGAAAATTTTTTCCCAGTTGATGTTGTGGAAACATAAGGATAGGTATATCAAGTTACGTAGCACATCTCCATACTCTCAAAAGGATCAGAATCTTGCAAAAAACTCTGAATTGCTTGATACGGTAAATTGGGCTTTTAGATGAGTCCTTTTTTGGGAATGTAGTCAAACAGTGTTAAGCCTTATAGCTTGTATAGATCGCGGTGGGATTCAAATTGCTTCAACGCTGCGGAATAATCTTCTTGGGTATCAATTTCAAAGCATCCCTCTTCAGTGACTTGCCAGGGGTGCAGTGTCGTGTTCACAGCAAACTCGGTAAAAGGAATTTCCCAGAGAACGGGACGAAAATCTTCTTCCCTTTTTTCATATAATTTTACAAAGCGTGGAACATCTTCTTTGGATAGCATGAAGAATCCGATAGCTTCTCCGCCAAATCCAAAACCCGATCGCTCTTCTTGGGTTAGTGCGCGCTTGGTGATAAAAGCATGAATGGTTCCTGAAGGATTCAACAATACCTTGGCGCATTCTGCATCTTCGATATCTGCGGGGATCAACGCAAACGATGAACGTTGTGCATTTTTGACATAGTCCGTCAATGCTTGAGGAGGATAAAGCACATCGCCATCGAGGATCAATGTTTCTCCCTCGCAGTGGCGTAGACCCATCACCATCGAAAGAGTGTTGCCTGTAGTGAGGTAAACAGGGTTGTCAATAAAGTGGAGAGAAAGTTCCAGGTTTAATTCCAGCGCATAATTTTTTACAGCTTCACCGTTATGCCCAATAATCAAATGGACCTTTTGAATGCCAAGACTTTGCAAACATTTTAAATGTCGGGAAAGTAGAGTTTCTTTACCAAAAGGTAAAAGTGATTTATGCGGCAAGTCTTGCCTGTCTAACCGCGAACCGTAACCTGCTAATAAAATTATTGCTTCCAAGTGAAGAC
>JAJDBA010000104.1 GCA_029261675.1 Nitrospinaceae bacterium | reverse complement strand
GCTTAATCGCCAACAATAGCAGGGGAGAGGCCTTTACGGCAATGCTATTTTTACCAATCTCACCTAATATGGTTTTTGGAGGTTCCCGTACAGGTTTGCTTGCTTTTGGGATACAGAATAGAATGAAAGAGTGATGTTCTTTTTAATTTTTTGACTATTGGGTCACACCCCGTTGGAGATAGAAATGATAAAAGTGATGTATTTTGACCCTGAGAGTGGAAAGACCATAACTGGGGATAAGTCCTTGATAGAGAAATGGAAATCCGGGGAGACGGGCATGATTTGGGTGGACATCCACGGACTGGATTTGGAAGAGGAGCGTCAATTGCTGATGGATTGTTTCGACCTTAACGCGCTGGCTATATCAGATGCTCAAAGAGAAAGACACCCACCGAAGGTAGAGTTTTTTGACGATCACTTTTTCCTGCTACTTAAAGGGCTTGATGCCAATACAAGCACTATTGACTTTGTCACTATTCAGATTGCTTTGTTTGTTGGTGAACGTTTTTTAGTCACTCGCAGGGCCTCCCAGTCTGTCAGCCTGGATAGAAGTTGGAAAGAGGCCGAAAATGGCAAGGTCAAATTTTCGCAGGGAATCAATCATTTAAGCTATCGTATTTCACGTCTCATTACGGACCGGTACACTCCGATAATATTGGATCTTGAAAAGCAATTGGAGGAATTGGAAGAATCAATGTTCCATGATCCCAATGACATTTTACTTGAACAGCTTGTAGCTAATAATCGCAATCTGAAAAAACTACGTCGTATTCTTTCGTATCAAAAAGGGCTTTTTGATGAACTGACGAAAAGGCCGGAATTGCATTTAAACGATAATGATAAACATGAATTCACGGATATCTATGAACATTTGGATCGTTTGGCAAGTCTGTCAAGTCTGTATCAGGAACTAACTATGGATCTTTTGAACGGATATATTTCGTTGAGTTCTCACAAGCTGAATAAAATAATTAAAGTGTTGACCATTGTTACGGTTGTTTTATTGCCCCTAACTCTACTGGCCGGGATATATGGGATGAATTTTGAAAACATACCCGAACTCAAAAATCCAAACGGGTATTTCATTCTACTAGGGCTTATGGGTTCTATTACCATTGGACTCATTATCTTTTTTCGAAAAATAAAATGGTTATGAAGCTGGTCCAATGGCTTTGCCTATGGGTATCTGTCCTCGTAGTCGGGTTTTATTCTTTTTCTGCAGCACAATCATTGGGAGAAAGTCAGGGGATAAATGAAGAGACTAAAGAGGAGGTCCCATTTCCCGAGCCGACTAAATTAAAACCCAATTGGTGGAAATTTTTTGACGTCGAATTACCACTCCTTGAAGAGCGCGTTATTTCGGTTATTGATCAGCTCACCGAAGCACAGTCTAAAACCCCGGGATTTAGTAATGATAAAAATAAAGATCTTTTAATAAAAATAACGATCCAACTAAAAACCTTCTCAAATTTAAAAGCAAGAAAAAGAACCAAAGAGCCGATAGTTTTAGCCCCAAAAGGCACCTACACTCTGGAAGAATGGTTGAGCTTTTCCAATGGTGTGAGCACGGGGAAGGTAGAGGCAAAAATCATTCAAGATGAAATTGCTCGTTCCAATACCGCAATCAATAAAGCTGAAGGTTTATTAGACACACTGATGGCCGCTTTTTTAGGGGGCGAGCCAACAGACCCTGCAAGGTACACGAAAGGGTTGGATATCATAGTAAATGGATCTTCTTTGGCTGTGGCTAAAGAAAAAGTACGGATAGAAAAAGAAAACCTGGAAGTTCTTGAGGCCCGGATTTCAAATATGCAATTGCAGGTGAAGGCAGCGTCTAAACACCTGTCGGTAACAAAAACTGATTTGCTCCGTTTGGATGGTGAAATAAAAAGCTCAACGAAGAAGCTGGAGCAGGTTCGGAAGGAACTGGCTTTGGTTCAAGCAAAAGCATTAATTGATTTGGGGGATTCCCCAGTCCAAAAAGCTCAATCCCGCCACAACGAGCAGGCCATTGTCGATGCCTCGGTACTGGAAGCTCTGAGCCACGTTGAGTTGGTCGCCAAAAATGTAGAAAAAGAAATCCTTAATTTGCTTACAAAGAATGATGCGGCTTATGCCAAGCAGATCATTGAAGAAACGACTGAATGGGCAAACTTGCTTTCGTCCTTGAAGCAGAAAAAAGATTACTGGACATCGGTCACGATTCTGGAAAGAGACCTCACGCAAAATTTACTGGCTATTGATTCCGGTAAAGATGAGGATCCAGAGTTAAGGCGCATTAACAAGGGTCGTTCAAAATTGGCTGGAGAGACGATTCTTTCTCTACACCGTTTGGACAATGCCCTTCAGGATTTAAAGCTGTTATTGGGTTTACTGTCACAGCAACTTTCGGACACAAGTGGAGATTTAAAAACCTGGTTTTTAAAAAGCCGCCAGGAGGTCGGGAATTTCTTTGGAGAAGCCTCATCATATTTAACCAGTAGTTTATTTAAAATTAATGAGACTCCTGTAACTGCGTTAGGACTTTTCAGAGTAATCATTATTTTGGGGTTTGCCTGGTGGTTGTCCGGGTTTGTGAGCCGGTTTCTTGGGAAATATATTGAAAATCGTGGCGAACAGGATTTGTCAGGAGTTTATACCCTAAGCCGCTTGATCCATTATGGAATTCTAGGGCTCGGTTTATTCATTGCCCTGTCATCCATTGGGCTTGATTTAAGTAATCTGGCTTTGGTCGCGGGAGCACTATCCCTGGGGATTGGGTTCGGTCTTCAATCCATTGTGAATAATTTTGTGTCGGGGCTGATCTTGCTTTTTGAACGAAACATCAAGATCGGGAATTTTATTGAAATTGCAAATGGCACGACCGGAATTGTGAAAGAAATAAATGTTCGTACGACATTGATAAACACCAATGATAATATAGATATTATTTTGCCCAATTCAGAGCTGGTGGGTAATAGTGTTATCAACTGGACATTGCGGGAAGCTGTTCGCAGAATGAAGATTCCTTTTGGCGTTGCCTATGGCAGTGATAAGGAACTCGTCAAGAAAGCAGCACTGGAAGCGGCAGATCAGGTGCCCTATACATACAAAGGAGATAAAAACCGAAATCCTCAGGTTTGGTTATCTGAATTCGGAGACAGTAGTTTGAATTTTCATTTAGTTGTCTGGGTCAACCCTGAAATGGTTAAAAAACCGGCAAGGGTCCATGCCGCCTACATGTGGGAAATAGAAACAATGCTCGCTAAATATAATATTGAAATTCCCTTCCCGCAGATGGACTTGCACTTGAAAAGTGGTTTCGAAAAATTGACTATTAGACGGCCTGACTCGGACTGATATTCTTTGAGCTTTAATAGTTATTTAAATTATCTGATGAGCTAGTTCACTTTAAAAATCAAAAACTTTAATTCACAGGAGCTAATTATGAAGTTTTACTGGGTAATCTTGATTGTTTTATTGTTTCCGATTTCTGCCAATGCACATTCCAATCCGCCTATAAAGAAAGTTTATAGCCTTGCCGACCCATTTAAAGTGGAAAAGGGGAGGGAATTATTTCAAAACAACGGATGTTCAAT
>JAJDBA010000103.1 GCA_029261675.1 Nitrospinaceae bacterium | reverse complement strand
TTAGTTTTAAGAATTTTGCCGTAGTATTCTTGAACGTCCTCACGAATTTCGGTACTGGTCTTCACATTAAATCTCCTGAGCGTTGAAAAGAGTGGTAAAAGTTTTTTCCACCCCTATAAGTCGAACTGGTTCCCTACTTAAATTTTTAACATATTATTCTATATAAAATATTCTATATATAGATAGTTATTTTTTGTCGGGAGACAAAATACTTCCTTACAGAATTTCGAAAAAACGAAAGCGGTTTAGTGACGAGGGGGTGATCATTAAATGATTGAGTTATAAGGTTTTGTTTGCTAGCTTGAGCTGGTTTTTCTTTTCTGTTTTTTGGGCGTTGCAATGGATACGGTACTCTGGATCATCTCAAAAATTTTTTGGCGGCTGGCTTCACCAGATATAAGTTTGTTGTTGGTTCTATCGGTGGGAGTCTGTTTGTTATATTTGGGTCGAGAAAAGCTTGGAAGAAGGTTGGTTACAATTGCAACTTCCATTATTATACTTTTTTCCCTCTTTCCGATTTCTAGTATGTTGTTGATTCCCCTTGAGAACAGGTTTCCCATTCCTGAACCTCTTCCCGAAGATATAAATGGAGTGATTGTTTTGGGAGGAGCAGAAAGCCCTAAACTCACTCAAGTGAGAGGCCAAGCTAGTCTTGTAGATTCTGCAGAACGCTTGACAACTTTTGTGAGCCTTGCTCGTAGATTTTCTGATGTGAAACTTGTGTATGCTGGTGGGCAAGGTGCCATAGGTGCGCAAGAGTATAAAGCGGCTTTTACCGCCAGATTATTCTTTGAACAGATGGGACTTGATCCCGATCGGGTCATATTTGATTCTAAATCCCGAAACACATTGGAGAATGCACAAAATGCTTTTAAGTTGGCAAAACCTCAAAAAGACGAAAAATGGGTGCTGATTACTTCAGCTTGGCATATCCCCAGGTCGGTGGGCATATTTAGAAAATTAGGTTGGGAGGTAATCCCTTACCCTGTTGATTTTAAAACAACTGGAAAGTTTGAGCTGACCTTGCGGATTCCCCCGGGACTTTCTTCAACATCTGCCGTTTCAAATGTGCTCTATGAATGGATAGGGCTTATTTATTACAGGTTGTTAGGGCGAACCTCAGAGTTGTTTCCAGGTCCAGTATAAAGTAAGATGATGTAAAGCAGATATTTGCATTCCGATATATGGAGGGCTGGTGAAAATTCAAGATATTTTAACGAATGAGGTGGCCTCTCCACCTGTTGTGTACCATAAGCTTAAGGATGCAATTCGAGACCCTGAAAGCACATTCCAAGATTTTGCAGATATTATTCGGGCAGACTCTGGCTTGTCCAGCAGGCTTTTAAGGATAGTGAATAGTTCTTTTTATGGATTGTCTACGTCCGTTGAATCTGTCGCTCACGCTCTGAATATTCTTGGTGTTGATCAATTGGGTGATCTTGCTCTTGCTACGGTTGTTATGAGCAAGTTCAATGGAATCCCAAAAGATTTGGTCAATCTTGATATGTTCTGGAAGCACAATATTGCCTGTGGTTTGATAGTCAAAGAGTTAGCTGTTTTATTTGGAGAAACCAATTCAGAAAAGTTTTATTTGATGGGGTTACTTCATGATATCGGTAGTTTGGTCATGTATAAGGAGGCTTCGGCAATTTCTAGGACTTGTTTGAGCCGATCTGAGTATGAAGGCAGGCATCTTTATCAGGTAGAGCAAGAGGAAATAGGGTTTTGTCACGCCCAAGTAGGTGGAGAATTATTAAAAAGGTGGAGACTGTCGGATCCTCTTGTAGAGAGCGTGCATTACCACCATAATCCTTTAGAGGCTCCCAAGTTCCCTAAGTTTGTTTCCATAGTCCATGTTGCAGATATTGCAGCTTATGAGATGGGCTTAAGTGGAAGTGGCGAATTTTTTATCCCTCCATTAGGCCGTAAAGTACTAGAATTCCTCCAATTAGAAAAAAAACAACTTATTGAAATCAAAGCATCCGTTAATGACTCTTTTGAAGAAGTTTTTCAGATGTTTTATGGCTGAAATCCCGCTTTCGGCTACATCTTCTATTTTTAGCGCCTCTGCTAATTGTTTTTTTCTTTCCCAAACTTAAGAAATACGGTATTTCTCGATTCCATTATCTTCTTCGTATCGATATACTTCAGCCTTTTTTGTCTTATTTCTTGTTAATTCATTGTTTTGATAAAGGTTACAATATCTATGTCAAGAGAACCACTCGATTTCTAATAACGCTTGACTTTTTAAGTATTTAAGCTATATTTTTAAGATCGAAAATAAAATTTTGAATTACATTTGTGCTCAAAACCTCAATGAGTAGAATAGTCTATGGCTAAGTTAGTTAAAAGATGCCTCTAATTGCTAACTCGGGTTGAGTTTTGGGATTAGTTTGTTTTAAAACAGTTTTTAATATATTAAAAATGTGCAAAACAGGCTAAATATTTTTTAATGTGAAAATGAGAAATCGGATTGCTTAAATCAAAAGAAAAATTTATGAGGGCTTTATTCTTACCCTTTGTTTTGCTTTGGTGTTCTGCTGTTCAAGCGGAACCCGTTCAAAAGAGCGAGGAATTATCTGTTGAAGTTGTAGAAAAAGAGATTCCAGAGTTTCCAAAAATTCAAGTCGCACAAGGATTTGGTGGAATCCGCGAAGTTCCATTTTCATCTCGGAAGGAAAAGCCGGAGGGAGATATCCGGATAGGGCGTTTTGAAGTTCACCCTGGCGCAGGCATTTCATACAAATATGATGACAATATCTTTCTTGATGCAGATAAAACTTTTTCAAATGGAACCCTTCAGTCACCCACTTCAGATAGTATTTATAATCTCAAAGGAAGCTTGGGAATCATCAAAGAGCTTGAAGCCGGGGATTCTTGGGGTTTTGATTTGTTTTATGAGGCTCGGGATGAAAACTTCATTAAAGTAAACGCACAAGATTTTCTCCATCATGATTTAGATACAGAACTAACTTTGGCTGGAGAGGGAGGTAGAAGCCAGCTCATATTGTTTGGGAATTTTTTGCGAACTGTAGATCCCCCTACAACGGAGTTTGCGAGCAATTTTAGCCCTAGGCAAAAACGTACTTCCACGGTATTGGGAGAGAGGTTTCAGTGGGCTTTGACTCCCAGAACTTTATTGAGACTGAATGGGAAAATTGATTTTCAAAGGTTTGATGCCAGTGTTCTTGAAGCAAATGATAAAAATGATTTTCAGGCATCAGCTTCGGCATTTTGGTCGTGGACAAGATTGACCAGTTTTGGGATTAATCTGATATATGAAAATACCCTTTATACAGCACCGCAGTCAGTCAATTTGGATTCGAATCTTTATGGTTTTTTTGTTGTAGCAAAGTTTGAACCTTCAGCTTTTATTTCTGGAAGTTTGGGGCTCGGTTATCAAGAACGATTTGTTGCTGGGGGTAGTAGTCGAGCTGGTTTTAGTTATAAAGCGGATCTCAGTTATGATTTCTCAAGCCGAACTAAATTTTTTCTGGGAGGTGAGCGAAGTATTCAGGATTCTATTTTTGCGGCTACATCGGTTAATATTATGACGGATATAAATGTTGCCTGGGAGCAACAATGGCCCTTATTTCCTAAAATAGGAACTCGAGCTTTTTTAGGGTATGCGAACCTAGATTTCACTAGAGCGAGAGCAGATACTGTTAATGGGGGAGGGGCTTTAAAAAAGCAAAATGACGATATCACCACAGCTAGTTTGGATTTTATTTATAATATCCAAAAATGGTTAAAAACTGAAATAGGTTTTAGGCATATTGAAGCCGATTCAAACTTTGATGCTAATGATTACGTGAGTAATGTATTCACCTTGTCTGTTTCTACAGTTTTTTAATTGTCTGGCAACCCTTGTTGAAATTCTTTGTAAACTTCGAGTTTTATTATGATCTTGAATAAAGATACTGAAGACTTTCAGATTTCTGAATTCTTGAAAGTGTTGGTTAGAAGAAAGTTTACGATACTTGGCTGTGTAATAACTTTTGTTGTGTTGACAGCCTTGGTTTCATATCGAATAAAACCTGTTTATCAAGCGACTGTCCAGATACTCATTGAACGGGAAGTCCCTAAAGCGGTCAAATTGCAACCCAGTTTTTCGACTGGAGGCCCAGCTGACTTTGATTTCTATAAGACACAGTATGAGCTTTTAAAGAGTCGATCATTGGCAAAAAATGTGATCCAAAGACTTGGGTTGGAAGACAGATTTGAATCTAAAGCAGAGGGTTCCGAAGAGTTTGTTTACTACCGTTTTCGCAAATGGATTGAAGAAAAAATGATTGGATTGGGTATTCGAGAAAAACCCAATGCCGAGAATGTTACAAGTGACCCTTATACACCCCTTGTGAATCGGTTTCTTAGAAACTTGCAAATCAATCCTATTCGCGGAAGCCGATTAGTCAAAATCAGTTATCGTGATCATTCCCCAAGCTGGGCTGCCGAAATTGCAAATAATGTTGCGGAAATTTTTATTCTGAAAAAAATTGAGATGAAAAGCTCTATGGAAGCCGGAGTGGGGGATTGGTTGGATGCTAGACTCGGGGAAACTAAAAAACAATTGTCCAGGACAGAAAAAGTTCTATCTGATTATAAGGAAAGTAAAAAACTAACCTCTATTGACGAAAGGCGTGTAATAGCCAATCAAAAGCTAACCTTGACTAACTCCGAAATCAACACTGTCAAATCAAGTATTGTTGAAAAAGAAACTCTTAAAAATCAATTGGAATCGAGGCGCGATAACCCGATCGAATTATTGTTGGATCTTCCGGATAAGGCCCGAAACTCAAATCTAGAATTCTTGAATAAAGATTATCGAGAGATTAAAAAACAGTTGTCCGATGAATCAAAAAAACTGGGGCCGAAACACCCTAAAATTACCTCTCTTTTGCAAAAGATTAAGAGTATTGAGGAAAGGGTTCCTCTTGCTATTGGAAGAATGCTGAAATCTCTTGAGATTGATTTGCAGTCATTGAAGACGAGAGAAAAATCTTTGATGGATCGACAAATTGAACAAAGAAAGGGCGTTATTGTTCTTGACAGAAATGTTCTACGATTCAATTCTTTAAAAAGAGATGTTGAAAGTGACCGAAGGATGTATGAAGTGCTTTTGCAACGGCAAAAGGAAACAGACATTGAATCGAAACAAACCGATAGTAATGTGAGGATTGTTGATGCCGCAGAAGTTCCAATTTCACATGTCGCACCAAATATCACTTTAAATATTATTTTGTCGTTTGGTTTGGGATCATTCTTTGGAGTTTTTCTAGCTTTTTTTCTTGAATCCTTAGATCGTACATTGCGCACGGAAGAAGATATGGAAAATCAACTTTCATTTTTAAATTTGGGATCTATTTCCAAGTTCGACAAGAGTGAAGGTGATTTGCCGTTGAGGCAAAATGAGGATTCGCCTCTTGTGGAAGAATTCCGAAGGATAAGGACCAACCTTTTTAACTCGGCTCCTGAAAACCCGAAGAAGGTTTTGATGATAGCTAGCGCAACACCTAAAGAAGGAAAAACTACTTTAGCGGCTAATCTTGGATTAGCAATGGCTCATTTGGGTAAGCGAGTATTGATATTGGATGCCGATTTAAGAAGATCTAGAATTCATTCCATCTTTAATATTTCCGGCGAGCCAGGTTTAGCGGAAGCTATTTCAGGGAAGTATCCGTTGAATAAGTGTATTCATAATTCCGGGATCAAAAATGTTTTCATACTCCCCAGAGGTGCGCCAGCTGAAAATATGAGTGACCTGTTAAATTCATTCAAATTCAAAAGCCTGATTTCATATTTGCGAGATAATTACGGCTTGGTAATTGTCGATGTGCCACCCATACTGGCTGTTTCAGATGCCTCAACAATTAGCCATTCATGCGATGGAATTATATTTGTCATTAAAGCCGGGGAAAATGATGTGCAGCTATCGCAAAGGGCATTGAAAAAACTCGTGACCTCCACAACGGGAGGGATAAGGCAATCGCGCTCTTTGGATCGTCGTAAACCAGAAGAGGAAGAAGCGCTAGCCGGCCCACATAAAATTCTGGGAGTCGTCCTGAATATGGTTGAGCACAAAAGCGGCAAGGCTTATGAATATTATAATAAGATTTACGACTATTATGGTAAGCATTACGGTGCTGAGTATTCAGAAGGGAGCAAATATAAGAACATGGGTTTGTGAAATTAGATAGCTCGGGTTCTGATTAATTAGCTGAATGAGATGTTTCGGTCAGGCCTGGGGGCGAATGTGGTTGCAGTGGCTGGTCTCGTTTCGATATTTGAATCAAGTCTTGATTAGCGTCCAATTTTGATAAAATATAGGCTCCTCCCTTTAGAGCACTTTCTCTAGAAAAGATCCCCACAAGTGTCAACGCCATTAGAACAATATCCAGAATGAATGACTGTTTGTCGATATAAAAAAGTCCTAGACGGCTTTTCCAAGGGCGAATTAAAAGGTCGTAGTCAACGTTTGGGTCTTTGCTATTCTTAAGTACATCGCTTTCGTCTGCGAATATTATCGATGAAAAATCGGTAATGCCAGGGCGCACTTTAAATAATTCCTTTTCTTTTTCAGTGTAGTCTTTCACCCCATAGGGGATTTGTGGTCGAGGCCCTACAAAGCTCATATCGCCGTTAAAAACATGCCAACCTTGAGGAAGCTCATCGAGCTTATATTTCCTGACTATCTTCCCTACCCGCGTAACCCTTGGATCATTACTTGTTGTTGAAAAAACTCCAATTTTGTCAGCATCCACTTTCATGGAGCGGAGTTTGACCATTTTAAATTCCCTGCCATTTTTTCCTAAACGGGTCGATACATAAAAAGGGGAGTTGAAATCCTGAAGCCAGACCGCGACAATTGCTGGAATGAGGACAGGGCTGATAATGATCATTCCTAGAAACGAAAATATGATATCAAAAGCCCGTTTCATTTTTTAAGAAGTCAGTTGGAGCTTTTTTTCAATTAAACTCACTGCGTGGGAAACAATAGCATTTTCATCCATGTTGTGTGCTTTGCGTAAATAGGTTTGAGTGCCAGCAAGGGATGTCTTTGTAGATCGGATTCCAATCCGATAGAAAGCTTTAGGGTAGGAGCCCTTTTCAAGGCAAACTTCAGCGACTGCTCCGCCTAATCCCCCTTGAACGGTTTGTTCTTCAACAGTGATGATGCCTCCTGTTTCCTTGGCGGCAGATAATATGGCTTCTTCGTCGAGAGGATTTAGGGTATGCATACTGATAACCCGACAAGAGATTCCTTTTTTATTTAGTTGCTTTGCTGCTTCCAGAGTCACTTCAAGAATCCCTCCTGAACTTATCAGAGTCAAATCTTTACCCTCAACCAGGCATCGGGCTTTTCCAATAATAAATTCCTTTTCTTTGTCTTCTGTGCGAGGGGCATGAGACTTATCAAGTCTTAAATAGCAGGCTCCTTCAGTATTGATCAGTGCTTTAGCGGATTCTGCGGCTTCCCATAAATCTCCGGGAACTACTGTGGTCATACCTGGCATAGCACGCATGATAGAAATATCTTCTGTTGCATGGTGGGAAATTCCAAGGGGGCCATAACTGAAACCTCCTCCAATAGATATTATTTTTACGTTTGCATTGTGGTAACAAACGTCATTGCGAATTTGTTCCAAACATCTCATAACAGGAAAGTTGGCGATCGAATAAGTGAAAACGACTCTTCCCTCCATGGCGAGGCCAGTGGCCAACCCAGTCATGTTTTGTTCGGCCACGCCTGCATTCAAAAACTGTTTAGGATAGTTTTTTGCAAAATCATTGAGTACACCAAAACCCAAATCTCCAGTGATCAGCATAATTCTAGGGTCGGTCTTCGCAAGCTCTGAAAGTGATTTAATGAAAGCATCTCTCATAATTGAGATTCCAATTCTCTGACTGCCGAAGCATATTCTTCTCCCTGAGGACTTCTGTAATGCCAGAGAACCGTGTTTTCCATGAAGGAAACACCTTTGCCTTTTACAGTATGAGCAATAATGCATGTTGGGAGATTCGGTTTCCGAGGAAGATTTGAAAATGCAGTGTGCAATTCTTCCAAGTTGTGACCGTCTACTTCTAATACTTCCCAACCAAAACTTTTCCACTTGTCAGCAAACGGTTCTAGACCCAAGGTGTTGGAAACCTGATCAAGGCTTTGAATTTTGTTGTAGTCGACTATGGCAATGAGATTGTCTAGCTTATGATGAGCGGCAAATAATATTGCTTCCCAGTTAGACCCTTCATCGCATTCACCATCACTCATTAGGACAAAAACCTTGTGATTTTGCTGGTCCAGCTTTGCTCCATAAGCCATGCCTGTGCCGATTGGAAGACCATGACCGAGAGAGCCGCTGGAAACTTCAACCCCTGGAACTCCTTTGTGCGAAATATGCCCTAAAAGACTGGAACCATCCTGATAAAATGTATTAAGTTTTTCGACAGAAAAAAAGCCACACTCAGCAAGGGCTGCATATAAACCAGATGTTGCATGCCCTTTGCTTAAGATAAATCGATCACGATCAGCCCATTTTGGATTGTTGGGGTCTTTTTTGAGGGTGGCGCCATAAAGGACAGCGATAATATCTGCCATGGAAAAAACGGAACCCACATGTGAACTCCCCGCTTGGGAAGTCATCTGTAAGGTGTGAAGCCGGATTTTTTTTGCAAGATGTTTGATATCCATAAAGCAATTTAGATTCTAATGGATTAATCAGTTCAAACTAGTGATTGTAAAATTCTATAATTTTTTCACAAATGTATTTTACGTCGTAATCAGTAATCATTGTGTTGATAGGGAGCAAAAATGAATCCTTCAAAGTTTTTTCGGTGATGGGTAACTGGTAGTTCAGCTTAAGTTTTTCGAATTGATGAACTGCTTTTCCACCCCATTGAAGTATGGTCTTTATTCCTGCTTGATCCAGATATTCGCGCAATTTATCGCGGTGGCTGGATTCAATTTCATAGTTTTGGTAGATATCAAAGTAGTCTGGGTTGCTGTCAGGAGCTGGGGGAAGTTTTAGGTTTGGCAATCCGCTCAAATATTTATTATATAAGAAGGCAATTTTACGCCTGCGAGCGACGGCATTGTCATATTTTTTTAAATTAAAATTTAAGATAGCAGCTTGTAAATTATCGAGCCGGGAATTGAGCCCCCAACCTGATACATCTCCAAACTCATCGCGACCATGATCCCGAAGTGTAAGAATTTTTTTTGCAATTTGATCATCGCTTGTAACAATAGCTCCGCCATCTCCAAAGCAGCCCAGGGTCTTTGCAGGGTAAAAGCTGAATGCGGCGATATCGCCAAATGAACCTGCAGAACGATTCTTGAATTTAGCTCCCAAAGCCTGAGCTGAATCCTCTATGATTTTTAATTCATACTTGTTTGCAATTTTTTGAATGGCATCCATATTACAGGTTCGGCCATTTAGTTGCACAGGGAGAATAGCTTTGGTCTTGTTGGTAATTGCTTTTTCAATTGCAGTGACATCCATCAAATGATCGGAACCGCATTCTATAGGCACTGGGGTACCACCTGAAAAATGTATGGAAGCCGCTGAAGCAACAAAAGTATGAGAAGGAAAAATAACTTCATCACCAGGTTTGATTCCAATAGCTTTCATGGCAATTATCAATCCATCGGTACAGTTTGCTACTCCAAAAGCATATTTAACGCCGAGGTAATCGGCTAGATTTTCTTCAAATTCCAATAAATCACTTTGCTGAATAAAGGCTCCACGTCTAAGAACATTTCGAAACACATCTACCAACTCTTCTTCAGAAGAAGAAAACACCTCAGAATAGTCAAAGAATGGAATAACCCTGCGCTTTTTTATAATCAGGGTTCGTACATTTTCGCTTTTCAACTGTAAATTGGAGTTTAGAATATTCATTTCAAATTTCTTTAAATGGGTGATTATTTGAGTTTTTAACTTTGCCCTTCGACTGCATACTTATTCTTATCAGAACCTACTGTTCCGTAAAATTTTGATGACTAATCCGAGTAAACTTTAAATAGCTAAATCAGTGTTAATCTAGATGTGTAATGTGTAAATGTTGATTTATGGTAACATGGGGATTAAATAAGTCTATATATTTCAGTCATATAAGTGTCACAATTGTGTGTCGATAACTAGTATGGATTTGAAATGTGTATGTTAATTTTGGGGGAGGGATAATAAAGACAATGAAGTATACCGCGTTCTAAAATAGGTCATTGCAGATGCAGGAGGAGAGGAATAGAAGAGATTATATCTCCATTACCGATAAAATTTAGGGCGAAAAAACAGGAAGGTCGATATGATATTTTTTTGTGTTTATGTGATGAAATTTACAAGCCCAACTTTAGTCACCTCATTCTATTGTTGCAAATCCGATATAAGGATCAAATGGAAGTCTCTCCAGCTTCAGCGAATTCAGACCACAAACGTCAATCAATGCCTGCGTTTCACCAGGCCAAAGAGGATTGTCCAATTCATCGAATGCTATGATGGCACC
>JAJDBA010000102.1 GCA_029261675.1 Nitrospinaceae bacterium | reverse complement strand
AAATTCAAAAATCTGACAGTGAATGGCAAGAAAAGCTGACCGAGGAGCAGTTCAAAGTATGTCGTCAAAAAGGAACGGAACAGGCTTTTTCAGGAAAATATTGGGATTGCCATGACCGCGGAACCTATCACTGCGCCTGTTGCGATGAACCCCTTTTTTCTTCCATTGCAAAATTCGACTCTGGCACGGGTTGGCCAAGCTTTTATCAGTCAACCGATCCGAATTCGGTCACCACTGAAGAAGACTCTACTTTTTTTATGCGCAGGGTCGAAGTTCTATGTAGCAAATGCGATTCGCATCTAGGACATGTGTTCGAAGACGGACCGCAACCTACGGGCCTTCGATATTGCATTAATTCCGCTTCTCTGGATTTTAAAAAATCTGAACCAACCTAAAGCTAATAGACCGCTATTGCTCGCTCACTCAAAAAGGCTCTGAATTTGTAGCAGCGGAAACGGCTCCGCAGTTCATTTTTTGAGTTAATTGCTGGAGGGCATCGGAAAATACAGCATGCAGTTCGCTACGGATTTTTTTGGAGTCGTATTCCACCATGGAACCCCCACTTTTGAGGAAATCGATTTGCTCCTGAACTTTTAAGCAATTACTGTTGTCCTGTTTTTCCCACAACATCAGGTCGCAAAACTTAATCCCCGCTTCAACAGAACTTATCAACTGAGGGTTGATTTCAAACCCTCTTGTCTTCAAATGCTGGCTGATTGTAAGAACTTTTTTAAACTCAATTCCAGCCTTGGTGTAATCCTTGTCCAGAACATATTGTAAGGCTTTCATCATCGCAATTTCTTTGTTTCCGTTGAAATGAGGATGCGGGGCCGAACCTTTAAAATAACGATTTTCCAATTCAATCAATAATGCCCAAGCGTTTTGGCGGGTTTTGTGTTGAGATAGCGGATGCTCAGAAGGCAGGGTTTTATTTTCTGGGTTGATCTGTTCCGAGATATAAAACCATGCCAACGTTTTCAAGGCTAACGGCAAAGACGATGCTTTCTTAAGAATAGCGTGTTCAATATGATTAAGCCCTATCTGCCTCAGGTCCTTACCTCCTTGCATAATAAAATTACTAATGCCGCCCAATCGACTGTTTCCATACCGATACATTCCCAATCCAAAATAGCCATCCACTAGATTTGGATTGAGTTGCAAGGCTTTTTCGAGATGATTGTCTGCTTGAAAACCATTTACAAGAGCCTGCAACAGGTTTCCCTGACCGTACTCAAAAATCCCAATATATCCTTCTGCAGCACCTAAAAAAAGATCGGCTTCGGCTTCCTGTTCTACTGTTTTAGAGTCATCGTCTAGAACCACATGCGCCAGGTCTTTGACCCGGTTGCTGTAAAATATAAAATCCGCTGCAATTTTGGCATCCTGATACTTACTGGTGAAAGCCAGCGCATGTGTCAATTCGCCTAGTAAACCCGCATAGTTAAAATAGTACTTCATCAGCTCAACGCGGTTTTCTGTTGAAGGAGTTGCAGCCTCCAATAGATTGATTTCCCCCTGAAAGCGTGCGAACCATTCGTCAAAATGGTAGTACATCGAATCTTCCAAAGCTAAAGGCGCCATTTCATCGGCGGTCAGCTTATTGATGTCAGAAGACAAAGGCCGCCCCGAAACCTCGGAACTCAGCAGCAAGATGAAAGCGATACAAAAATTTGTGAAGTGGGTTTTCATATTTATAGGATTATGAAGTTGTAGCAAAACGAGACAAAAGCTGACGGATATAACCGACTCGTTGAAAATCTTCCAGTTTCATAAATAATTTCTCCGCTCTTTTTAGATGATACACAGCCTTATCGGGTTCTGGAATATTTTCACGATACAAATTGCCCAGCATCATATGCCCATCCGCAAAATCGGGTTTTATTCTTATCACATCACGAAAAGCCGAGCAGGCATCCTCATACAACTTAGCGTCAAGGAGAGACAATCCCAGATAAAACTGCACTTGAACCGAGTCAGGTTTCAAAGCCACGGCCTTTTTCAAATAAGCTACAGCTTCTTCAAACTGTGAGTCTATGCGGTTGGCAATTCCCAAATAAAAATAAACATTAGAGTCTTTAGGACAAACTTTCTCAGCGCGATTCAACACCTCAATGGCTTCTTTAGTATCACCTTGTTTGATATAAGAAGCACCCAAAGCCGTATAAGCATGAATAAATTCAGGATTCAGGTCTATGGATTTTTTAAAAACCCAAACGGCTTTATGCAAAGCATCAATGCCGTTTTCCTCCATACAACCATAAGCGACACCCATATTGTAGTATGCATCGAGAAAGTCTGGTTTGAATCCACGTGCCATTTGATAGGCGTCGACAGCAGCTTGATACCAGGTCAGGTTCTGCAACCGCAATCCCTCCTTCAACCACTCCTCTGCAGCTTTGTTTTTGTCTTGAACCTCATCCTTTGGACGATAAAGCTGATGCACCAGCGCGGCTCGTTGAAAATCATTCTGACGAATATAAAGCTGTTCTGCCATTTCCAGATATTTCACAGCGCGCTTCGGATTGCGCAATTTTTTAATATGCAATACACCCAGTAGATAATGCCCATCGGCAAATTCCGGCCAGACTCGCACTGCTCTTTTAAATGCCTGTCGGGCTGGCGCATGGCAACCAAACTCTAAATATGCTTGCCCAATCAAACCGCTTATACTGGCATAAACCTTAAGAGGGGCCTCTAGGTTTTCTTCATTCATCTCATAAACATCACGATTGCGCCCCAATCGATCAAAAATAAAAGTTAGCCAGTAATCTGCAACAGAAAAATCTGATGCCATCGGAACAATTTTTTTAAACGCTGCATAAGATTTTTTTTCCTTGCCCTGCATCCAGTAAGCAGTTCCAAGGTCAATATATATTTGTGGATAGTTGGGTTTGAGACGTGCTGCTTTGCGGTAGTTTTCAATCTCTTCTTTACGATTCCCCAAAGCCATGTAGACATGGCCCATCAAATGGTATGCGGGATATGCATTGGGGCTCATACGCAAGACATCTCGAAATACCGCAATAGCCTCGTTATAAAACCCTTGCGCGGTCAATTTGATACCCTCTTCAAACAATTCCGGGTCTTCCCAAGGGTAAGGTAAAAGGTCTTCAATAACCTGCACCAGACGAGGGACAGAAAGTTCCATACTCTTTATGGCTTCAAAATGTTCAGCCATATCTGGGTTACTGGTTTTCAGTTTTTCACCCAGTGTTGAAAGAGCAGCACCTGCCCTACCCTGCTTTTTTTTCGCCTTATTATTTGCCAAACCCAACCTCAAAGGTTTTTTAGAAATACGCTTTATCTGATTATATTGCAAAATATCAGATTATCAGAAACCTTTTCGGCCTGTTCGTGCTGATGCGTTACAATAAGAATCGTATGGCGGGTTTTCAGCGACTCGATGAGAGACTCAATAGCCGCTGCAGATTCTGGGTCCAACGAAGAGGTGGGTTCATCCATCAATAAAATTTCTGGCCCCACAGCAAGGGTTCGAGCTAGGGCTAAACGTTGCTGCTGTCCCACCGAAAGTGTTGTTGCTAAGCTCTTCAACCGGTCTTTTACTTCTTCCCAGAGGTTCACTTCCGTCAAGACACGTTCTACAAGAGTCGCATAATCTTTTTTATCAATTCCATGTTTTACGCCAAACAAAACATTTTCAAAAATACTTTTAGGGAAGACACAAGGCTTTTGAAAAATCATTCCTACTCTTCTTCTCAACTCATAAATATCTACATCTGGACGGTAAATATTTTGCCCCTCTACCAAAACCAGTCCCTCCAAATGAAAGCCTTCTATGCGGTCGTTCATCCGGCATAAACTTCGAAGTAAAGTTGATTTTCCACACCCTGACGGACCAATGATAGCGGTAACCGAGTTTTCCTTAACTTCACAACTAAAGTCATCAATTACTTTTATCGAACCATAAGTAATCGTAAGGTTGTTAATTTGGATTGCAGGGCTCATAGTTCCGCTTCCATCTTCAATCGGCTTCTTAATATCCACGCCATCACGGTTAGAAAAAACACCAGCGATAAGAGAACCAGTCCTGCCCCCCAAGCTTGAGCAAGAGCTTCTGGATTGGCTGCTTCCTGTGTCAATACCAGCATATGAGTTTGTAAAGTTGGAACCGGATCCGAAAAAGATTCTGGCAAACGAATACCGGAAAAAGTAGTAGCGGCAAACATGATCGCTGCTGTCTCTCCCGCCGCCCGCGCCAGCCCCAAAAAAACCCCCGTAATGATGCCGTAATAACATTGAGGGATAATAATTGTTTTAATTTGCGACCATTGCGATAGGCCGAGAGCCATCCCTGTATCTTGATACTGATCTGGTAAAGCCTCTATGGCTTCGCGAATGCTGACTTGCAGGGTAGGTAAAATCATCACAGCAAGTATCAAAGCCCCTGTCACCCAGGAAACTCCCGTTTCCAGATACACGCCAAAAAATAAATATCCCACGAGACCAAATAGTATTGTTGGCGTTGCGTTTAACACCTGCGCAGACTGTCTACATATCTCTTTGCCCGTTGCTGATTTCAAATATTGTGTCTGGTAAATTACAGAGCCCAACGCCACCGGCAAACTAATTAGAACAGCTCCTGTCATTAAAATAATCGTCCCCACTAATTGATAAAAAATTCCGCCTGCGCGCCCAAAATCTTGAGAGGATTCAATTAAGAAACTCGAATGCAACGCTGGGAACCCTTTAGCGAACACAGTTGCAAGAATAATCAGGAGTAGACTAGAAACCAATAAGGTTAGGATCGAAAGAAAAAAGACCATGCCTTTTTCGAAAATCGCAGGGCTCATGAAAAGTTCCGTCGCTTGAGAAAACGGTTTCCAATAAAGTTAATCAAAAGCACCATTGTAAACAGCGCTAACCCCAATGCCATCAAAGCACTCCAATGCGTCTCTTCTCCAATAGCTTCTGCCGCTTCGCGACCTAATTTTGAAGGAATCGTTTGTGCCGAAGCAAAAATATTAAACCAAGGGTCGGGTATACGATCAAGACTGCCCACAACCAGCATCACGGCAATGGTTTCGCCCATCGCGCGACCAATGCCAAGCAAAACCGCACCCATAATTCCGGGCAACGCTTGTGGCACCACCACGGCAGTTGCCGTTTGCCATTTACTCAAACCCAAAGCTAAAGCATTATCACGATACTCCGCAGGAACAGCGCGCATCGCATCTTCGGATAAAGTCAAAACTGTTGGCAAAATCATTATCGCAAGCAGGCAACTTGCCGTTGCCAGAGTATTACCATCCAGCAATCCAAATACATCTTTAATCCAAAGGGAAAGAAAGGAAACACCCAAAAGTCCGTAAACAATTCCTGGAACTCCGGCAAGAAGTTCTAGAACCGCCTTCATATATCGCCTGCGTGTTGAGGTTAAAAACTCAGATGTGAAAATAGCAACCGCTAATGCAAGCGGCAAAACAAGAAAGCAGGCTAAAGCAGTCACCAGAGTGG
This sequence comes from Nitrospinaceae bacterium, assembly GCA_029261675.1. Taxonomy (GTDB): domain Bacteria; phylum Nitrospinota; class Nitrospinia; order Nitrospinales; family VA-1; genus UBA8687. The sequence continues at coordinate 1,867 of JAJDBA010000102.1, read as the reverse complement.
AACCATAAAGCATGGGTAATGCTCCATAAGTTTCCCCCACCCACCAATCCTGCCCCAACCAGAAGTCAAATCCGTGCAGTTTAAAAATTGGATAAGACTCAAAGATCAGAAGGAAGAAGAGACCACCTGCGCAACATAAAAAAATCAAATTCAGACCCGCAAAAATCCACCTCATGCCATGCGACTCGTTTTTCATAGAGTTGGGTTTGTTATGTGAAAGGAATGTAGCCACTTTCTTCAACCACCTTTTGACCTTCCGGACTTTTTAAATATTCCAGAAACACTTTAACTTCCCCGCTGGGTTCTCCCGCTGTAATGAAACTCAAATTCCTTACAATGGGATAATCGCCTTTTCGAATGGTTTCTCGAGTAGGGTTAACAATGCTTTTATTCTCGCGAATCCCAATCGCTCTCACTTCATCGTTGATCCAGGCATAAGAAAGCATGCCGATGGCAGAATCGCTTTGCGCTATTTTTGTTTGCTCTTCGTTATTCGACCCGGTGACCAAAATCGTCCCAGGAGTTTTTGCGGTAGGATTACCAAAAATAAAATTCATAAAAACATGGCGGGTACCCCTGTGCCTTTCTTTATCGACCACTACGATATTTCGATCTGGGCCTCCCACTTCTTCCCAGTTTCTTATTTTACCTAGATAGATATCGCGGATTTCATGGCGTGTAAGATCATGAACCCCTGCATCATAAATTTCTGACGAGATCACACAGGCCACCGCATCTACACCCACTGTATGCACCTTGAGATGAGAACCTTCGAACCGTTTTCTCTCAGATGTAGAAATTTCCCGAGAAACCATTCCTATATCAGACCGCCCTTTGGCAACAGAATGAATGCCAACCCCGGAACCTCCCGCATTAACCAAAATCCGCAAACGATGTGAAGACTTAAACCTTTCGAATCTCTCCAGCTTTCCGAATCTCTCTGCCGCCCGAGAAGCAATGGGTAATACCGTTGTCGAGCCAACAATCTCAATTTTGGGTGAATGATCTGCATTAACAGAAAAGGGAATCACCCCAATTGCCACCAAAAAAAACAACAGCACTCGAAACATTAAATTTATTCTCCCAGGAAAAGACTAAAAACAACACAGCCAAATACACACATATCTGAATATATATATAACTATATATAAAAACACGCAAAAAATCTCTCATTAAGTAAGTCGAGCAAGGAACTCTAACCTTACAAAATAACGGAGTGTTTTTAGCTGTAGAAGGGGGATTTCTTGTATTGCAAAAGGCCACGCGAAGCTAGAACATTCAGAACCGCCACACCAGGAACACCGAGGATCATACCAACAAGGCCAAACAGTTCGCCACCAAGAAGAACAGCGAAGATCACCGCAACCGGATGCAGACCGATGTTTTCACCAACCACACGTGGGGTAATAACCATTCCTTCCATCGCCTGAACAAACGCAAAAACGCCAGCAACACCGAGCACAGGCATCCATTCCTGAGTATGCATAAAAGTTAAGAGTGCTGCCGGGGCAAAACCCAAGACCAATCCAAGATAGGGAACCAGATTAACCAAGCCAGCCATGAGGCCTAATGAAAGACTCATAGGCGTGTCGCACAGAAAAAGACCGATGGCATACATAACGCCCATCAATCCCACCACCATCAACTGTCCGCGCACAAAACTAGACAGGACTTGGTCGATCTCCATAACCGTTTCCTTGGTTTTTACCTGGAACCGGGGAGGCACCAGAGCCAAAAGCTTTTCATTTATAGAATCAAAATCTCTAAGCAAATAAAACATCACCACCGGAATAATCACCAGGTTGGCGACCATCAAAATAATATTGAACAGGTTCGATATTGAGCCCCACAACAGTTTTCCAGAAAA
>JAJDBA010000101.1 GCA_029261675.1 Nitrospinaceae bacterium | reverse complement strand
GGTGGATATGAGTGCTTGGGGCTTGGCCGTTGGCGGTATGGTGAAGAACCCTGTAGGATTCAGCTATGAAGATTTATTTGGGTTAAAAATGTTTACCCAGGTTTCTCGCCTCAAGTGCGTTGAATGCTGGTCGGCAAAAGCAGAGTGGCAAGGCTTTCAGTTTTCGGAGTTGATGAAAAAGGTTCAGCCAGACCCCGCCGCGAAATTTGTTTATATTCAGTCTGCTGATTCCTATTACGAAAGTTTTGCTATCGAAGAGCTGTTGCGTCCGCGTGTGTTATTTGTTTTGCGTATGAACGGAAAATCTTTAAGCAAAGACCATGGTTATCCGTTGCGGTTGATCGCGCCGTTTAAATACGGCTACAAAAATATCAAGTACATCACCAGCATCAAGTTCATGGATACCCGGAAAAGAAATTACTGGGCTAACAGCGGTCCCTATTCTGTAGATGGAACCATTCAACCGGGCATTGATCACCCTCTCGACTATAACAAGAAACCTCTGCCGATTAACGGCGGTGAAGTTTTCCACTTCTTCGACCGCTAAGCGCAGGGCCCGACCGGGCTTTGCCCGGAAAGAATTAGTCAATACCTATCAAGCTAAAAATGCCGTGAAGCCTTTTACTTTAATCCTTCTTTCTTGTTTTCTTTTTGCTTGCGATTCCTATGAAGTAAAACAAATTAAGGTGGTTATTCCTGCTGATGTTCAGGTCCCTGAAGAGATGGTTTATATTCCTGCGGGAGATTTTATTATGGGGCATAAAGAAGAGCCTCGAACACGATTAGGCGAAACGGTTTCTTCACATGCTTACCTCATTGATCGTTATGAAATGAGCCACGAAGAGTACAAAAAGTTTCATGCAGGGCATAGCTTTCATCCTAAGTCAGCAACTTATCCGGTGACGCATGTTTCGTATTCAGACTCTTTAGAATATTGTCAGTCAAATGGAAAGCGTTTGCCCACTGAAATAGAATGGGAAAAAGCGGCGAGAGGTACAGATGGCAGAAAGTGGCCGTGGCGAGTATTTTCAGATCATCCCAATAACGGATTTTCAGGTTTCATTTCTGAGCCGGTAGACAAGAGAAAAGAATGGATCAGTCCCTATGGTGTTTATGGGATGGGACACAATGTATGGGAATGGATTGGTGAAGAATATACTTATTCAGGGCAACCTGAAAGCGAACGAGATCAATTTAAAATAATACGTGGAGGATTGTTGCAGACTCATATCACAATAAAATTTTCACCCACCTATTTTAGAAACTGGATGGCACCGGAGTCTAAACTTAATTTTATTGGTTTTCGTTGCGCGAAAGATGTGAGTTGAGAAGAATAAGGAGGATAAAACTTAAAAGTCGCCTCTAAGGTGACTGGTGATTTCTTTAGCTGCACGTTCAAACAATTTTTCTTCCGTGCCGCCGGTAGGCCCACCTGCTACCCATGAATTAACTTCCCATGCACCGACCATATCGCGGCCATCAAAAAGTGCAACTTTGGCTCTTAATTTCGATTTAGCCCAATCAGAAAACCCCATGGAAGCGATTCGTAGAGCACGGCTACCTTCATCGTATTCGAGAACTTTATATTTTAGGCGGTAACGGGCACTCTCGCCTGCGAGGGCATAACTGGTGTCGACCATTGCATCTTCAATGGCTCTTTGCAATTGCGAGCCTGCATTCTGCAAATCATAATCTCGGGTTGTCATATCTATAAGGACTATGGTGTTTTCCGCATTTTGGTAACGCTTTTTAGTAAGCGAACCCACCCCCGAACAAGCTGGTAGAACCAGTAGAGAGAGTATTAAAATTTGAGTGATGATTTTCATGGTTCTATATTCTAACAAAATTCAACCCATTTTTACAACTGCTCGCCGCAGGGGCAAAGATTCCATCTCGAAGCTTGAGGGCTTTTGTTTCGCAGAGTTGGGGTAGACCAAAGGAGAAAACCTCTATCTAGAAGCTTGAGCGTTGTCGTGTCGCAGAACGGGAATCGACTATTACAACTCACGTTAGTGAGTGAACCAGTGGAGGACGCCTTCTTCAAATTCGCTGAACCAGAGTTGGACTTCGATGGGGATGAGGCTATTGATATAAGTCATGTATCCAGTGGCGAGAACGATGCCTAATATGATCAACAAAATTCCACTGAACAAGTTGGTGGTGTGGAGGAATATCGTTTTTCCTGCGATGGGAATATCCCATCCCTTTCCACGAAGCAGAGTCCAAAACATTCCGTCTTTGGGCAGGTTGCCGCACAAGGTGGCGACCAGGATCAGAGGTAGACCGAGTCCGACTGCGTAAAAGAATAAAAGGTTCATTCCCTGCCAGACTGTTTTTTCAGAGGCCGCCAGCATGAGAATACTGGAGAGAATGGGACCGACACAAGGAGTCCAGCCGAGAGCAAAGGTGGCACCGAATAGGAAGAATCCGATAAACGTGGAAGCGGGTTTCCCTTGGAAGGTGGCTCCTGAAAACCCTTTTCCAAACAAGGTCATGACACCGAAGACGACAACAATGCCGCCGCCGATTTGTGAAATCTGAAACATATAGTCGCGCAACAATTGCCCCAGTACGCTTGCGGAAGCTCCCATGGCGACGAATAGACTGGCAAGCCCGAAAAAGAAAGCAAGCGACATCATGCCCATACGTGTTCGGTCGGTCTGCGCGGTCACGGCAAAATAAGCGGGCAGGATGGGTAAGGTGCATGGAGATAAAAAACTAAAAACACCCGCGACAAATGCAAGAAGGGTTAAAACCAGAATTCCTGAATCGGGAAGATTGGGTTTAGGTGCAAACGGATTGAACGGCGCTACTGTTTTGGATGCTGTGTTTAGTGATGCCGGTTTTTCAATTGTGCTGCTTGTAGTAGTAGAATTTGCGGGTTGACTCAGTAAAGACAATCCGGTTTTCGTTGCTTTCGGTTTGTTTTCACTGGCGCAGCGAAATCCAACATCGGGCCCTGGCTCATCTGGGTTTGCAAATTGTCGGTAACCGCTACGGGCAAACATTTTAATGGCATCGGCATACATGGGAAAATGGCCGATATCACTTGCGGAGTGACCGCGAATTATCTTGTATCCCATATTGTAGAAATCGTTTTTATGGGTGCTGCCTTTATAGGGTTTGTAATCATCTGCTACCCATTCCCAAACATTTCCTATCAGGTCGTGTACACCTTCTTTGCTGGCAGATTTTGGGAAACTTCCTACAGCAACAGGTTTGTTCTTGCTACCCGCGCGATTTGAAAGATGTGCGATATTGGATTGAAATTCATTTCCCCAGGGATATTCATTGCCGTTGGTTCCTTTAGCGGCGCGCTCCCATTGTTTTTCGGTGGGCAATTTTTTTTCTGCCCATTGACAAAAGTTAGCGGCATCGAACCAGGTCACCCATGTGACCGGTTCTTTGTCTTTACCTGCTGAAAAATTATTGTCCTTCCAATTTCCGGGCGGGACGGCACCTAAAGCATCAACATATTTTTTATAACGTTCGTTAGTGACCTCAAAGGTATCAATGTAAAACCCTTTCAGGAAAATTTTTTGTTGAGGACTTTCATCTGCATACCAGGGTTTGGGGATACCCATGGAAAGCGCCTCGGCGGATTCATCTTTTTTATTAGTGCCTAAGAGAAAGTGCCCGGAAGGTATATGTACCATTTCACCTTCTAGAGAATGATCCGTCTGAGTCCAGCCAGTAGAAGAAATGAAAAGAAAAGAAATTGCGAGAGCAAGTGATAGAAATTTCAGACGAAGTGGCAAGGACTTATCCTTTACTTGAGAAGGTTTTCAAAATAAAGAATATTACTGGGCGTGGCCCAGTCTTCTGCGCCAAACAGGGCACCGATAATTTCCCCTTTTGGGTCAATCATAAAAGTTGAGGGAAGGCTGGTCACACCAAATGCGTTGCTGGCTTTTAGCCTTTGGTCGAGAAGAATAGTAAAGTTAAGATTATTTGCTTTAACAAAAGGCTTAACAATCGTTGAGCCAAACATATCATTTGAAATAGCGAGCAATGCAAAATTTTTATTTTTGAATCGTTGATAGAGGGCTTCTAAAGAAGGCATCTCTACTTTGCAGGGTCCACACCAGGTTGCCCAAAAGTTTACCAGAACATACTTTCCGCGAAATTGACTGAGGCTTACTTCTTCGCCATCCAGATTTTTTAACGTGAAGTTAGGGGCTATCATTCCTTCTTCCTCTGCTGCTTGAGCGGAGGTGCACAAAACAAAGAGCAAGGTCAGACACGAAAAGGCCAGGAAAATTTTTTTATGAATCGAACTTTTCACGGATGGTTTATTTTTGATAAAAAAAGCGAGGTAACTGCGAAACGGTGTTTAAATTGTAAGTGGAACTACTCGACAGCTTCTATACAGCGTACCATGGGAATGGCTTTTTTAAGTGCTTTTTCAATTCCCATTTTTAGAGTCATAGTGGAACTTGAGCAGGAGGCGCAGGAGCCTACCAGACGTAATTTAACAACTCCGTCATCTATGTCTACCAGCTCTACATTGCCTCCGTCCTGCATGAGCATAGGCCGTAGGGTCTCTAAAACTTCTTCGACTTCTTCTTTCATGGATTCTACCATTCAATCACCCACAGTTTTGGGGCCAGAGGCGAACATCGATACCCGACCCGTATTTAATTCGTCTAAATTTTTCTGACAGCGTAATTTGGCTTCTTTCTTATTTGTGAGATTAGCCGCCGTTGACGAGCCGTTCCTTTTTCTCCAAAAGTTCTTCCTTAGTTTCTACATGTTCAGGATCTTTTGGAATACAGTCCACAGGGCACACTTCCACACATTGTGCTTCTTCATACCAACCTACACATTCGGTGCAGCTTTCCCACTCGATAACGAAAATGTCATCGCCTTCTGAAATTGCTTCGTTGGGGCATTCGGGTTCACAAACGCCACAGTTTACACAATCTTCATTGATTAACAGCGCCATAAAAATATCTCCATATAACGAATTCCCGGATTATACAGGATTTCGTTCAAAAGTTTTTGTCTCCGGGTTCCAGCCAAATAATGCCTGATCCCGGACTTTTTCACTATAAACGGAAACGACCAAATATTGGGTGCCTGGATAAATGGGCGATTCGCCATCGAACAGGGCCATTCTGGTATCTTCTTCCGAAAAATAGGCATCATGCTCAGGGTGGGAATGATACAAAACTTTAAAAATTCGCCCCTTCGAACTTGCCTCGCTTAAAAGCTTTTGTAGCTCTAACGCACTAATATTATACGCTGTACGCGCATCCCGAGTAAAGTTTTCGGGATCTTTTTCATGCAACTTGTTTTGAATGTTTTCGCAGCGGTGGACAACGTTATCATTGTTATGATCCGGGTGTCCAACAACAATCCCGCAACATTCGTTAGGATACTCCTCCACAGCGTGACGGTGGATCTCATCCAACTGTTCTTTCTCAAGTGGAGGCATAGAGTATTTTGGGGTGTTCGGGATTCGTTGTCAAATGGTTTCGGAAGATTTAGCGACAGAAATTAGGGATTGGTTCGGACAACAAGATCATCCGTGACCGTCACCTGACAGGCCATGCGAAAATCATCGGGTTTCTTGCCCAATTTATCGGTTTCGGTCTCATTTCTGGGATCAATA
>JAJDBA010000100.1 GCA_029261675.1 Nitrospinaceae bacterium | reverse complement strand
TACCGCTTGAGTAGGTTTTTACCGGGCGGTCCAAGGCATCCCCAATTTCGGCGAAGTCGGTGATTTCATCAAAGCGAGCGAGAATTTCCTTGCGAGACAAGCCGAGTAGGAGTCCGTTTAAAATAACATTATCTCTGCCAGTGTATTCATGGTTGAACCCACTACCCAGCTCCAGAAGTGCAGAAACACGCCCGTTAACTTTAACTTCTCCCGTTGTGGGAGTCAGGGTTCCAGTGATGATCTCAAGCAGAGTACTTTTACCACCGCCATTGCGTCCAATGATGGAAACGGCTTCGCCCCGTTTGATCTCAAAGTTGATGTCTTTGAGAGCCCAGACTTTTTGGATATTTGACTGGTGTTTTGGCCAAAGAGCGTGCATGAGTTGTGCTTGCGGACTTTCAAAAACCTGATAGCATTTGCTGACGTTTTGGACAGAGATAATAGTATCGTTCATGAGTTACACCCTATCCGCAAAACTGGGTTGTAGCCTTCGAAACACTTTCAACGATACCCAGGCAAAAAGTGAGGAAAATAGAAAATAAATTGCAAGACCACCCAGGCCGGGCATTTGCCCAAAAAATAGCACAGTACGGAATTGCTCAACAATAAATGTAAGTGGATTCAGTATGAGAATTTTTTGTAGAAGGGGAGGGGCAGCATCAATACTATAAAAAATGGGAGTCAGGAACAATAGAGAATGAGAAAGCAATGTTGTCAGTTGGTTGATATCCCGCACAATGATACCGATAGCAGAAAGTAACCAGCCCATGCCCAGTAAAACTGGCAGGAAACTAAATAGAATGACTGGGAAAAATAGGGCAGTTGGGTTTGGAGTGCCAAACAGTATCAAGTAACCCAGGAACCAGACGGCTATTGCTATCATAGTATGCAGTAAAACTGTAATTACCATGACCCAGGGAAGTATCTCTAAAGGGAATACAATTTTTTTGACGAAATTAGGATTGTCAGTAATCAAAACAGGTGCCTTGCTCAAACATTCAGAGAACGTGTTTAAAATGATGAGTCCGGCGAATAGTATGAGAGCGAAATCTTTGGTGTCACCTGAAAGTCCCCAGCGTGTCTTGAGGATTACGGAAAAAACAAGGGTGTAGACTGCAAGTAGAAAAACAGGTTGCACAAAAGACCATGCCAGACCTCCGTAAGAGCCGCTATAGCGCTGAGAAAACTCGCGCTTTGAAAGCTCTAGGATAAGATAGCGATTTTTCAAAATTGTTAATAGCAATTCAGTCGGCTCCTGTTTGGATGCCCATCAATATTTTTTAAAACGACATTTCTTACTTTCAAAGACCATTTATTGTGACCGTAGGCCACAAAAATATTTGAGAATCTAAACTGCACAGTCTTGATGAAGTTTTTGAATAAAATTGAGGACATATTTACGAGCCATTTGAGCAATGAACACCCAGATCATTAATTATTTTGAAACTTTTTATTCCTGCGTGATTACACCAAGCAGCAACTTCATTTTTTGAAATACGATGCTGGAATTCCGGCGAGATATTATCAAAAATACGGAATGCTATTGTTTCTATTGTTTCCTGTGATTGCTTATAGGAATAGCGTTTTGTTGAAAAGAAATATGTCCACATAATAGGGGCTAAAAGCCAGGAAAGTGAGTATCTTACCTTACTTGTCCATTTATAAGGATGACCTAGAAATTTTCTAAGCCAGTCATATGCGCAATGGACATATGAAGGGTAGACCCAAAAGTATAACTCTCCCTTTTTATTCACCAGGGACCAAAGACGCGACAATCCGATAGATGGGTTTTCAGTATGGTGGAGTACACCTGATGAATAAACTTTATCCGCTGTACCTTTTTTTATTGGGGGGTTGACGAGATCACACTGAATCAGATGTAGGTTTGGTAACTCACGAGCTGTAGAAGAAAGAGAGAAAACGGAGTCACTTATGTCTATGCCAACAATCGTAGCATTAGAAGATTCTTTTGCAAGCGTGTAAGCTAGGCATCCTGAGCCAATTCCTGCTTCGATAATCACTTCTTTTAATGAATGATGATTTTTTATGTCAAAAGCGTAACAGAAGTGGGAGATATAATCATTTTCTGTAAAACCAAAAACATCTTTTTTTTCAAATAGCCCCTTCTTATGGGCGTTCCATTGTTCTGAAAATGCTTTTGCAGTGACATTTTGATCTAAAGCATCTGCTTGAAAAACAGGTATGCCATTAATGATAGGATATTGTTTCCCACACCCTTTACATTCAAGAGCCCCAGAGTCAATTTCATCTTTATCTGTAGCTAATATATTTTCTGAGAAAAATAAATTGTCCGAACACTTGATACAGCAAAGAATGTCTAATAATAAACGCTTCATAGTACAGATACCATAATCCTTTTTTTACTCTTCAACAAACAATTTGAGATTTTGGAATGCCAAGTTCCGAATATCCGGTGAGTTGGATGTTGATGAAGGTTGTCCTGCCCACGAACTTTTAAGGATTAATTTGGCTGTCCCTTTTGAATCATAAAAATCAAAGGGCACCTGAAAGGTTAAGTCAATAAACCTGGAATTGGTTTTTTGAATGATTTGTTTGGTTAGATCGGACGCAGAAAAAATAGTGATGTTGGCAAACTTGGAACTGGTTTTTTCTTGAAAAAGGTTGCCAGTGATTTTCAATTGGATGGATTTTCGTTTTGGATTGCATAAGGTTACGGGAACGCCATCCTGATACCACCCATCTGATTCTGCCTTTGGAAGAGTGATATAAGGCTTTTGTTTTTTTAATATTTTAATTGTAACTCCTCCCGGCACATCGAAGGATCGAGGCATGTAGACCATGCCATAGAGGTTTTGTAAAATGCTGTTGGATTTTGGAGCCACCACATTATTGGGGTGCCAGTTTGCCTGATAATTTTCTGCAGTAATGACGTAATCTGCGTTGGCATTCATTTTAGCTAATGCTTCAGGGGAATTTGTTCGACCGATTGTTGCACCTTTCACATGGCCTCGCCAGCGTGGGAAATAGTTCCCTAAAACCCAATATTTATAGCTCAGTGAATTGTGTTGGTGAATAGGTGTATTGCCAATCACTATATCCTTCATTTTATTTGTTTCCGCATCATTCAGAATCATTTGAAGAACTTCCCGTTCTCGAAAATCTATGCCTGAGATTTCTTTGGATGGAGATATGATAAGGTAATGTGCCTGGGTTCCAGCTAAAGCCAGAATCATAATCCCCGAGCCGACCCAAAATATTCCAGTGTTTTTTGAGGTCACTCGCCAAAGAAGCGAGGGCACCATAAGATATACTGCAATAAAAGGATAGTCTACAGTAGCTGCTCGAGATGAATAGAGAGATAGGATGACCGTCGAAACCAATGCAAGTGGCAGTAAAATGATTAATCCATTTTGAATTGTTTTAATTTGTTCCTGATTTAGCTTCCCTTTTATAAAATTATAGGCCAAACGCCCAATGGCAATAAGGGAAATTGCCAAGGCTACAGAAGTAGCCAGAATTTTAAAGTGAAATATTTGAACAAGATTAAAATAAAAGCTCAGGTTACTTAAGAAAGAGGTTGATGATCCATTTGCATTAGCCTGAGAAGCCCAATACCCGTAATATTCGAAGATTCTTTTAAGGTTTGGGAGTATGAACCATGCGCAGGTTAGCCCGCCGATTAAGACAGCCAGAACCATATTCCCATAATGCGGGTGCCTTTTTTGTGAAATCGCTAAAAAGAAAACAATGACAAGATGTGAAATAAAATAGGGAACTAAGGTCGTGCGAAATAAGATCGTAATGCCACATAACATCGAATAGATGATTACTTCACGTCGCTTGAATCCTAGGTCGCTTTTAATTAAAAATGCAGTTGCCCAAATAAAAGGAGCGGCGGCAACGAAATCTAGCATGAAGTTACGCAATCCATGTGCCGCGACACTGGGAAGAAATGCTGCCATGAATCCGCAAGCCAAGGCATATTTGGAATCCTCGACGATGCACCAAGCCAGATAGACTACACCTGCAACCCATAGTAAATAGAGAAATGCAATAACGAGGTAAGCATTGATTGGGCTTAGGCCAAATAAAAAATAAGACAATGCCGCAAGCCACCATAATAAGGGAGATGTCTGTTGGTTTCCTTCCAATACATATTTTTTAAATTGGACATAAAAATCCCCATCTCTAAAAGACCAATAGTCGTTGAAGGATTCCGTCATATAAACAAGGGAGTCCGCCGGTGGGGCGTTGAGAAGCTGGAAGATTTGCATCCATTGTAAATTGAGTAAAGTAACAAGGGTTCCAGCTATCAAAGGAGGTATAAAGACCTTTAAGGGGATTGAGGTTCCTTGTGTGCTGTGGTCAGTCATACTTAATCACCTCTGTTTCAACTTTATGGAAAGCGAGTGTTCGCTTGTCCATCTTTGATGCTGGTAATAGGTAATCGGGTGACTCAGGTGTTACGATAAAAGTTTGTAATTTAGTCATAGGAGGCACCTTGTCACTTTGATATTCAAATCTGCCGTCAGGAAGTACTTGTTTGAGATTCAATGTTATGGCTGAAGTTGAATTATCCCTATCGATAAGTTGAAAAGATTCCATTTTACGTATGGGTGTTCCGCGCCATATGAGTTTTGCAGGGTGGGATGCGAAGTATTGCACTTTCTCTTCCCATTTGACCCAGTGATCAGTGGTGGTTCGTATGGGACGAAAAGTCGAATAGTTTTTATTCAGCATAAAATGAATTGGGAATCGGCCACCTTCAATATTTATTGACCGTAGTTTTAGGTACTGTCCCTGATCGTTCAAAGCTAAGTTGATCTGGGTATGCAGGCGATTTAAGGTGCTGAATTTTTCACCTTGAATGGCTGTTCCTGAAAATTCAGAAATGATTAGAAAAGGAAATCTTCTAAGTTTTTTAGCAATTGCCTCTCCCTCTTCGGGGAACATTAATGGATAATGTCTTACCGAACGGGGGACCAAACCTTTATCTGTCCCTGAATTCATGAGCCAATGCCAGGAGAGCGTATCAATATTGTAAAAAGGGTGCGAATACACCTGCATCATGGGTGTTTTTCTCAGCCCAAATTCCTTGCGGATATTCAGGGTCTCATGGGAGAATTTTTCAAAATCATTAGCCGAGAACTGCTTTTCTAGGATTTGCATGTTTGAAATTGAAAGAACCAGACATATAGGTAATAGAGTCACCAGAAAAAAAGTGGGGAGAGTTTTCCCCATAGAAATTCTACTCAACAAAGTGATACCTGTTGCGGCAAGCAGTGGTAATACAGGAACATCCCCAAGGCTTGAAAAGCTTTCCCGCCAGGAAATAAAAATTAGAGGGAGTATGGCAGCCAGAAAAATTAAAAGTAAAAACGAGCCATCTTTTTTATGTTCTTTTCGAGTTACTATAGACCGACGTAATATGAGCCACCGTATAAACAAAACCCCGCCAACAAAAGTAATCCCCAGAGCGACCCTTTCACCTAAATGGGTAAAGATGATGTTCTTTAAGTAAAAGAAATTATCCGTCCAGTTGGACTGCAAATTGTACTGTGACATTATCCATTTTTTAGCATTCCCCCATTTTTTGTAATAGCTTAGGATCTGATCTAAATGAGGAAGATAATGCCATCCACAGGCAATTACCGCACCACCAATATATACAAGCGACAGTTTTATGCGGTCTTTTATATTTGTTTGAGTATGTTTTTCTGGTAGAGCAAGAAAAGCTAAAATTCCCCAAGCCACATACCCTGGAGTGCTGGCTTTGAACAGAGTTCCAACACCTGCTAGTACGCCAGCTAGAAATGCTAGTCTGACTTCTTTATTTTTTATCCCACGTAATAGGTAAACCCAACCCAAAGCCAGAAAAAATGCTACGGGGAAGTCATTTCGGGTTTGTAAAAAATTCTGGTAGAAAAAACTCGGTAAAAGAGAGAAAGATATTACGCCTGCAAAAACGATCCGTCTTTCAGCGCCGAGTTCGCGAGAAAGGAGATAAACGGCTATGATGCAACCCGCCCCAAAAAAAGCAGAAACAATATAAGGAGAAAACGGGGCAAATCCGAATAGGAGGAAACTTGTCGAAAGGGTGAGAAGGTAGCCTGGAAACATTGAATTCCAGGTGTCATTAGAGGCTTCTCTCCAATTTCCTTCAAGCCAGTTTGTTAGAACGCGCAGAGTTTGTTGTTGGTAAGATAAGCTATCCCATAAAGGGGGTTGCCCATTCAGGTAGTAATTTTTTAATGTAAGTGCAATTAAAAACAGCACGACGGACCATGCTGCAAGAAGAAGAATATCTCGCAAGACTTTATTGTTGGGGAGAGTTTCTTTTGAATTAACCTCAGTCATTCCTTAATTTCCCCAATCTATTTTTATTTTATGGATGATGTTTGCAGTTTTTAACATAGGGGCTAATAGGTTTGCTTGCCTGATTCCGGTTTATCAGAAAATGCGTGTTGATTTCATAAGTTTTGTCTAGAATTTATATCGGAAAAAGATTACTTAACCGTTAGAAGAAAAGAGGTTGTCAGCTTATACTTTGTTAAGATTGATTATTGGGAGGAGGCAAATTCCATCCCAGATTTCCATGCTTAATCCGACCCGTGATGGTTTAAGAAAGGTTGACTTGTTTTTTGCAGGTGGGGCAATGGTGCTTGGAGTCGAGCTTACAACCGCATTCACACATCCATCCATGCTGGCTGGCAGGGTTTCCATAAATCAGTGCATGATCGGGAACATCTTTAGTTACAACGGCTCCTGCACCTATAAACGCGTATTTCCCAATGGTAATCCCACAAACTATAGTTGCGTTGGCACCAATTGTTGCATTCTCGCGTACCAAAGTTGTTAGAATTTCATTTTTTCGGGGTATGGCGCTTCGAGGATTGAAGACATTTGTGAAAACACAGGAAGGCCCACAAAAAACATTGTCTTCTAGAGTTACTCCCTCATATACAGAAACATTATTTTGAATTTTTACATTGTTTCCGATATTCACATTTGGACCGACCACCACGTTTTGACCAATATTTACCTTCTCACCAAGAATGCAGTTTTTTAATATATGTGAAAAATGCCATATTTTGCTGCCCTCTCCAACTTGGCAATCTTCGTCTATCAAGCTGGTATCATGAATAAAATAGGGTTTGTTTCTCGTAGAATCGGTTTTATTATCCATACTTGCTTGTGCGCGTTGTAACACTTTTAGAACTCTCAATCCTTCTTCCCCATCGGTAAATGTGGGTTTGCCGTGAATCGAATTAATAAACGCGCGTCCTTCCTCTTTTAATGGTTCTTTCCATTGCTCTGTTAAGTCGATCGGGCTTCCTTCTTTCTTTTCTGGCGAAGGAACTCCATCTTTCCATGATATATGATGGGGATATAGAACAAGTTTTTGATCAACCGGAGCGGTATCGTCAAATACTACCATTCCCTTCTCTCCAACAATCACCAACTTTTGTTCTTTGAAAGGGTGGAGCCATGAAACAAATATATGTGCTTGAACTCCAGATGGAAATTTTAGGTTGGTTACCGTTGTATCGGCGATTTCAGGATGAAGAATATTAGAGCCTGAAGCGGTAACCTCAATTGGTTCTTCCTCAACAAGAGACAAAATAACCGAAATATCATGAGGTGCAAACGACCATAAAATATTTTCTTCTCTGCGGATTTTACCTAAGTTGAGTCGGTTCGAGTAGATGTATTGAAGCTTGCCAAGTTCTCCTTTTTGGATTATATTTTTTATGGTTTGAATTGCAGTGTGGTAATGCAAAATATGACCCACAAATAAAACTTTCCCCTGTTGCTTGGCTAACTGAACCAGCTCTTCTCCGTCTTCAATTTTTATAGCCAAAGGTTTTTCTACGAAGACATGTTTTTTTGCCAAGAGGGCTTCTTTTACGAGAGAATAATGTTTTTCAGCAGGAGCGGCAATTGCAACAGTATTGATCTCTGGGGAAGATATTATGTCGGTAAATGAGACTGTGGTTTTGATTTCAGGATACTTTTCTGATTTTCTTTGCAGGGTTTCTTCAGAAGGATCACAAATCCATTTTAGAACGCCAAGTTCGTGAAAAACTCGAGCTAGATTTTTCCCCCAGTATCCCGCACCCACCAGAGCAAGGTTGATTTTAGAATCCAAAAAACCTCCCGATTTCAGTTTCGATTCAGTTCGAACAAGTATATATTAAATAAAATGCTGTAACAATATTTAAAACAACATGTTATGGTTATTTTTTTGGGTCGGTTTTTGAAGATATTTTTGGACTGTCCCCTTGAGGTTTGTGAAGCGGACAGCAAAGGTTTTTATAAAAAAGCCAAGTCCTAAGGTTTGAAAGAGTTTAGAGGGTTTTTGTATTCCTGTGAAAATCCGTTATGCATTGAGGGTTTATTTGGGGATAGATGAATGTGTTAAAGAAATTGTTGTTCGCTGGTGCGTAAATTTTTGATCATCGCGTTCAATTCGTGTCTCAGCTCTTCTTGTGTCATATGATGGGTTTTCTGAATTAATACATCCACTAATTCAGGAAGATTGGGAGGAGGTGTATTTTTTGATTTTAGAATTTTAATTTTTTCGTGCGATGAGGGTAAAAAAGTTTCATCCGTATCAATAATTTCCTCAGTCAACTTTTCTCCTCTTCGCGAACCAAGAAATTCTATTTTGATATCTACCTCAGGTATGTAACCTGCCAAATGGATCATTTTTTTAGCAAGATCAAGGATTTTTACCGGTTTCCCCATTTCCAGCATAAAAACCTCACCGCCTTTTCCCAGAACGGTCGCTTGTAAGATAAGTTGGGAAGCTTCAGAGATTAACATGAAAAATCTTTCCATTCGAGGGTCAGTGATGGTGATGGGCCCTCCTTCCAATATTTGCTTCCAAAACAATGGAGCTACACTGCCATTGCTTCCTAGAACATTTCCAAATCGAACGCATATAAATTGGGTACAGGAAAAATTATTCATATGCTGAACATATTTTTCTGCAACATGTTTGGTCATGCCCATAATGGAAGAGGGTTTAACCACTTTGTCGGTAGACACCAGAACAAATTTTTCGACTTTATATTTATCTGACAGGTTGAGTAGGTTTATCGTTCCTAGGATGTTATTGGTAATGGCGGTGTCTATACTTTTCTCCATCAATGGTACATGTTTGTGGGCGGCGGCATGAAACACAAGTTGTGGTTTGAATTGTTCAAATGCGGCTTCCATTTTTTCTTGATCCATGATCGAGCACAGCAGAAAGTGGTTTTTTGAATTAGAGTCTTGGTTGCGCAGTTTCATTTCTAATTCATAAAGATAGTTTTCTCCGATATCGATCATAATCAGGCTAGAAGGGGCAAAGTCATTGATCTGATAGCAAAGTTCAGAACCAATCGACCCTCCTGCGCCGGTTACTAGAACTCTTTGGCCGCGTATCATGTTCCTCATGGCCGCCAGATCCAATGAGACAGGGGTTCTCCCCAAAAGGTCACCCGTCTGAAAATGACTAATTTTGGTAATATGAAATTCCTTTGAAGAAATATCAAATACGGATGCTACTTTTTTATATTTAATTCCTATCTTTTTACAGGTGCTGAAAATGCCGTTCAGGACTTCTAAAGGTAAATGAGGATTCGCGATTAAAACTTGACTGGTTCCGAGTTTTTTGGCGGTGATTTCGAGATCTTCTATTTTCCCTAGAACTCGTATCCCGGATAAGGTGTGATTGATCTTGCTCGTGTCATTATCAATAAAACCTTGTATGAAATATTGAGGAAATTTTTGATTTAGATGTTTGATGAGTTGGATTCCCGTTTCATTTGCCCCAAGAATTAATACTTTGATACTGGCATTTTCGTTTGTAGGCTTGGGGTCATTGCTTTCCCATATTAGGCGCCAAGCCAGGCGTGTAATACTTATAAGAGATATGAGAATGAAGAAATCGATGACCAGAATTGATTGAGGTATTATTCCATTGAGATTTATTAAATAACTTACAAAAAATATGGCGAGGGATCCTATAGAAATGGATTTTATAATTTGGGCTAGATCTTTGACGCTGGAGTATCTCCATAGGCCAGCGTATAGTCGAAAAAAGGCGAAAGCGATGCCTCTGATACAGATCACGGTGGGTAAAAGGCGTTGTAAGAAAAGCGTTTCTATTTCAGAAGGTATAACACCATCAAAACGAATTAAAAAAGCGATGTATATTGAGCCAACAGAAAGGAGTAGATCAGATATCAGGGAAAATAATTTTTTGGAGGTGAATTGCATATTTTAAGGAATCAAGCGGGTTCGTAGACTATATCCAAGGGAATTGAGGGTGTGAAACTTTTTGACTATTTTTTTTCCTAATCCTAAGTGGTTTCCCCAAATCGGTGTAAGACTAGCTTTGTTTTCCAGCTAGCGCCTCCCGTTTTTTATATTGATACTGAATGAGTTACAAAAAAGTATAGCTCATGGACAAAACAAGAACAATTTAAAAACAAAATGTTAGGTATTGAGAGGATGAATTGACCTGAATAAAAGACTTTAAGTCGCAAAGGTTACTTTGATGGATGTTAAGTCCTTATACTACGGTTCTAATAAAGAGATACCTCATGTTTTTAAGCAAAAACCCCGCTAAATCCTTTATGAATTGTGAGTTAAGGTAAGACTGTTATGCGTATTTAAAAGCGATATTAAAATTACGAGACTTTTGAAAAATTTACACTTTAGGGAGCAGGTGTATGGACACATTTGAAGGGAAGATCATATTGGTCACTGGAGGTACTGGCTCATTTGGGGGATATTTTGTTAATCATCTCTTAGATAAGAAATTTAAAGAGATAAGAGTGTTTAGTCGAGATGAATTGAAGCAAGAAGAAATGCGTCAGAGATTTCAGAACCCCAAAATAAAATTCTATATTGGAGATATTAGGGATCGAAGAAGTGTTGATGACGCGATGTCCGGAGTAGATTATGTTTTTCATGCGGCGGCTTTGAAGCAAGTGCCTTCTTGTGAATTTTTCCCGATGCAGGCCACACAAACCAATGTGCTTGGGAGTCGTAACGTTATTGATTCGGCCATCAGTCATGGAGTTTCCAAAGTAGTTAGCCTTAGTACAGATAAAGCGGTTTATCCTGTCAACGCTCTTGGAATAACCAAGGCACTTATGGAGAAGGTAGTGGAGTCATCCGCACGAAACCTTTGTGGAGAGAAGACTATCTTAACCATTGTTCGATATGGAAACGTTTTGTTCTCCCGTGGCTCGGTCATCCCTCTATTTTTGAAGCAGATCAGAGAACATAAAGATATTTCTGTAACTGAACCGAAAATGACACGATTCCTCCTTCCATTGAAAGAAGCTATTCGACTGGTTACATTCGCGCTGGAAAATGCTCGGCAAGGAGATGTTTTTGTTCGCAAGGCACCTTCTTGTTCTGTTGGAGATCTTGCTCAGGCAGTGAAAAATATTTTTCGATCCGATTCTGAAATAAAAACCATTGGAATTCGGCACGGGGAAAAAATGTATGAAACTTTAGCTGCAAAGGGAGAGTTGTTGAGATCTGAAGACCTGGGAGATTTCTTACGATTGAGTATCGATGATCGAGATTTGAATTACAGCAAATATCTGAACGAAGGTGATAAAAAAATTGTTGAAACCGAGGATTATAATTCACAGAATACGACCCGCATGACCGTTGGTCAGGTCGAAGAAATGTTGTTAGAACAACCTGAGATTATTTCTGAGCTGAAAAATAGAGGTGGTATATAATTGGCTTTTTTAAAACCCGCGTTTGAGTATGGGGTTTTCTTCAGGGAAGACGTTACTTCACTTTATAATAATTCAAATACCATTTGATAAACTCCTTTATTCCCTTTTTGATGTCCCATTCAGGTGTGTAGCTGAAATCCCTGATCAAATCGGTTACATCTGCATGGGATTTTTTCACATCGCCACCTTGCATGGGCATCATATTCAGTTTTGCCTCCCTTCCGAGATTTTTTTCAATCTCTCGAATGTAGTCCATCAGTTTTACTGGAGAATTAGACCCAATATTATATAGCCGAAAGGGAGCAGACGAAGACGCAGGGTTTGGTTTGTCGCCTTTCCAGTTAATGTCTGGTTCAGGCGCTTTTTTTACAACGCGAACAATTCCTTCTACTATGTCATCGATGTAGGTGAAATCTCTTTCCATATTCCCATGATTGTAAACATCGATAGGTTTTGAGGCCAGTATATTGCTGGTGAAAAGGAATGGTGACATATCGGGACGTCCCCATGGGCCATATACGGTGAAAAACCTGAGACCTGTTGTTGGAATTTTGTATAAATGCGAATAGGAGTGAGCCATTAACTCATTGGACACCTTGGTAGCACCATAAAACGAGACTGGATGGCTAACATCGTCTTGTACAGAAAATGGGTAGTTCGTATTGAGGCCGTACACCGAACTGCTTGACGCGAAAACCAAGTGTTCGACTTTGTTATGGCGACAGCCTTCAAGGATGTTGAAAGTGCCAATTATATTACTTTGTATATAAATTTCTGGATGATTGATGGAATAACGGACACCGGCTTGAGCGGCCAGATGGATGACGCGTTGAGGGTGATCTTCTTTAAAAATTCGATCTATTGCCTCCTTGTCTTCCAAGTTGTTTTGATGGAATGAGAAAGTTTTAAACCCTTGTAGAATTTTTAGCCGGTCATTTTTAAGATGGATGTCGTAGTAGTCATTGAGGTTATCCAGCCCTATGATCTCATGCCCCGACTCAAGCAATTGTTTGGAGGTATGGAAGCCGATAAAGCCTGCCGCTCCGGTGATTAAAATTTTCATATATAAATAAAACTGGATGTTTTAGAAAGTGGAGATGGTTTTTCTGAAAGGTCCTTTGTCCGGCATAAGGTTAGTCCAATCTTGCCATAAAGCTGGAAACATAACGATCATATTTTTTATCGCTGTTAGAATCAAGGGTAATTAGTCTTGGAGTGCTGAGTTCCCAATTCCGAAAACTATTTAAGTAATTTTGTTTGAACAGGCTCAGCATCGACCATAGCGGTCTTCATGACGCATGATATCGTTCTCATCCAAAAGATTGCCAAACTGGATTTCGAAAAGAATCAAAAGCTCGGAACCAGGATTTGATAGCCTGTGTCTAGCATTTTTTGGAATGGTGATAGATTCATTGACTTTTAAATTAAAAGTTTCCTCGTCTCTGTCAACCTTTGCAGAACCCGAAGCCACGGTCCAATGTTCGCTGCGATGTTGGTGTGATTGCAAACTGAGTGCTTCTCCAGACAGCACTTCGATGCGTTTTAATAGGAAGTCGGGGCCAGAATCTAAAACCGTGTAGGATCCCCACGGTTTTTTAACGGTGGCGTGTAACTTCCCTTCGGAATGCCCCTTTTCATTGAGAGATTCTACTATTTTTTTAACATCTTGTGATTTGTCTTTAGCGCAAACCAACAAAGCATCCTGAGTATCCACCACTACAGTGTCATTTAGCCCCAATATGGCAACGAGCCTATTTTGTCCGTGGACTATCGAATTGTTACAGTCACGAGCTAGAACATTGCCAGTAAGAATATTTCCGGAAGAATCTTTTTCACACACATCGTCCAGAGCATTCCATGAACCAACATCACTCCAACCTATATTCGCAGGAACCAGAGCAACTTTTGAGGATTTTTCCATGACCGCATAATCAATGGAAAGACTGGGTAGAGAAGAAAAAATTTCGCAGCCTTTTTCATTCATTTCAAGGTGGGCAAGTTTTCCTGATGACTTCTGTAGGCAACCCGTTAGGGTTGTAAGTTGCGAATGAATATCTGGTGCATGTTTCTGCAATTCTTCCAGAAGAGTGGCGGCCTTCCAGACAAAGACACCGCAATTCCAAAAGTAAGCGCCCAGCTCTAAA
Organism: Nitrospinaceae bacterium; assembly: GCA_029261675.1. GTDB lineage: Bacteria > Nitrospinota > Nitrospinia > Nitrospinales > VA-1 > UBA8687. The sequence continues at coordinate 5,665 of JAJDBA010000100.1, read as the reverse complement.
TATTTTTTTGCAGTAGAAATATCTGGTTTTTCTACAAACTGTTCTACATGGTAACTCTCTTTAAAACTGTTTATTTCGGTGCCTTGTTTCAAGTAGCCGAAACCCGTCTCGGGTCGTGTGGGGGGGATGCCCAGAGTAACCAGGAAATCCTTTAGTGCCAGGCTTTTTGCTTTTTGCAATACTTTGATAAAATTCTCAGAATTGGCGACAACATGGTCTGCGGGAAAAACGGCCATGACCGCATCAGCATCTTTATCGGCGATTATCTTTGCCATCACTCCGATTGCCACAGCAGTATTTCTGCTACAGGGTTCTGCTAAAAGATGGTCAGAAGAAAATTCAAAAGAATCCAATTGGCGAAGAGTTTCAAGTGCCTGTTGGTGGTGGGTGCCCACGTACATTTTTTCAATTGGGACCAGAGGCAACAGACGTTGAACTGTGTTCTGGATCATGGTTCCAGAGCCAACAAACTTTTGCAGTTGCTTTGGGCTTTGTTCGCGGCTAACAGGCCAAAATCGGGTGCCGCTTCCACCCGCTAAAATAACACCGTACATAATATTTGAGTTGTCTCTCTTTTTTGTTAGAGATAGGTTGAATTGAAAACTAAAGAGCGGTTTTCAGGGAAGTGAAAGAACTCATTCTTATTCCTAAATTATATGTCAAAATAAAAAAGTGGACAATGTTAAAAAAACAAAGGGTAAGGCAAGTGACCTCGAATGTGTCGAAATGGTATTAATGGGTTGATAGGTCAGCAATTTTGTCGCAGGCAAAATCAGCGAAGGGTAGGGCGCAAGTAAAAGCTGGAGAGACCGCATTCAATATGTGCAACGATCTTTCGTCTCCTTCTGTTACGAAATCCATCTCCAGTTTTTTTTCGCGAATATTTAGTAGCTGTGCGCGGATTCCCGGCTCACCCCATTTACGGAACGATTTTGTTTCAACTCCTTCGGCAAGTGAAGATGCGAGGGAAACTAGTTTCGCTTGTGAATATTTTTGCAGTTCCTCAAAGGCCAGATTTTTAAAGTCGAAATCAGATGACCAGAACAGTCCAGCTTGACGAAATATTATTTCCATAAGTTCGTTAAAGTTGAAATTAGTTAGTCCTTTATAATTTTCACGCCAAAAGGCAGGAATGGCTGTGGGGCCAATTTTCACTTTTCCTTCGGCAGTGACTGTAAAATGTACTCCAAGAAAAGGATTCCGCAAATCAGGAACAGGATAGATATTTGTCTGAAACGATCCAACGGGTTCATTTGAATATAGATACAACCCTTTAAAAGGAAGAATTCGATAATCTTTGGAGAAACCAAAATCTTGCGCTATTTTATCTGCATAAAGTCCAGCAGCATTCACCATATAGCCAAACTCAATATTGCCCTGGGAAGTTTTGACAGCTCCCTTTCCCGTTTTTCTTAAATAACGAACTCCGCTATGCAGTTTCAATCCTTCTTGGCTAGCGTCATTACGCATTGCTTGTACAACTTGGGAAGGATTTACTGAAGATGTGGTTGGAGAGAAAAGTGCGCGCTCAAATGTTCTGACTCTAGGCTCAATGGCTTTGGCTTCTTCTTCAGTTATAGATTTAAGAGGAACGTTATTGTTTTTTGCGCGAACCAGCAGTTCATCTAGTTGAGTTAATTCAGACTTATTCTGTGCAACGACCAGCTTGCCGCATTTGTTGACGGGGATATTTCGAGATTCGCAATACGCTGCCAAGCGTTGATTCCCCTCTTGAGTGAACTTGGCCTTGAAGCTGTCGGCTGTATAATAAAAACCTGCATGCAATACCCCGCTGTTACGACCGCTGGCATGTAGCCCGTAACCTTTTTCCTTTTCTATTAGAAGAAGGGTTGCGTTCGGATGTCTTCTTTTAAGTTCGCGGGCGATGCTGATACCAATGATTCCACCGCCGATAATAAGAAAATCGCATTTATCCATTATGGGAGCACACTAAAAGATTATTGTTTGCAAAGGGATCATATTTTTATTTTTTTTAAGAATCAAGTTTCTTTCTCTTTGATTTTCAAACATTAAAAACCCTGACAAGATATTGCTTGCAAAATACTACTACTAAAGCAAGTATCCGTTTGGTAATATACAACGTTTTAATATCCTCTCCTTTTTGAGGCATTCGGTGCGTAAGAAAATTATAGAGTTGATTGAAGGTAGGCCAGATCTTCCTCCTCTGCCTGAAGTTTTGTTGGGATTACAAAAATTGATGAACGATCCTGATTGCGAGGTAGAAGATGTTTACCGTTTGCTAAAAACAGACCCGGTATTATCTGGGCATATAATTACTTTAGCTAATAGTGCTTTATTTGGCTCAGGAAAGGAAACCACTCGAAACCTTGAAGATGCTGTAGTTCGATTGGGAATGCAACAGGTCATAGACCTTGTGTATGCTTTAGAGTTACCAAGGACATTTAGAAAAAGTAAAGCTTTCGATCAGGTCGAGTTCTGGAAGCATTCATTAGCAGTGGCATTTATTTCGCGGTCTTTGGCAAAAAAAGTTTTGTCCGATCCAGATGACTGGGAGGCAAGTTTTCTTGCTGGTTTGATGCACGATGTCGGTATTTTAGTGCTCGACAATATAATTCCAGAAGAATATTTTAAATTCCTCACCCTTAAAGATTTAAGTTCTACCGACCAGTCTCTTGAAGAGTTGGAAAAGGACCATTTTAAAATTGACCATTCTGAAGCCGGTGCGATGTTTATGGCAAAATGGTGGGCTATTTCCGATAAGGTGAATAGTGCTTCATTGACGCATCATAAACCCGGCTCCGCCCAAGGTAAAACAGTTAATTTGGATCAATTGGTCAGTACCGCTAATCGCATTGCAAACCACTATGGAATTACACACCCGGTCATGACGGCTTTTGAAGATCCCCCTGAAGAAGGCTATCTGGACAATTTAGGTATTAGTCAGGAAGACTTGGATATAGTCATAGACACAACTAAAATTGGTTTGCTGGCAGCGGAAACTATTTTTCGATCTAACTAAATAAAATTAAACACAACTTGCGAATCTGAAATGGATAGAAAAATTTCAGGGTTTTGTCAGGATGAAGATTCTTATTGGGTGGCCAATCTGGAGTGTGGACACAAGCAACATGTCAGGCACAATCCCCCTTTGATTTCCAGACCTTGGGTAAACAGTGAGTTGGGGAGGCAAGAGCATCTCGGAACCTGGCTCAAGTGTGAAATCTGCAAAGACGAATCGCATCTTTAAACCTATCAGGTAGCAAGGCTGCCATTTTCCCATTCCCCTGCATAAACATTTCCATTTGCCAGGACATAGACTCCATGTCCGTGCGGTAAGTCGTTCATAAACTCGCCTCGGTAACAATCTCCATTGGAATAGGAATACTTGCCTCGACCATGTAGTGTATCGTTTAGAAAACTCCCTTCATATTTGTCGCCATTGTCATAAACCAGTTTTCCAAAACCGTTTGGTTTGCCGTATTTGAATTCCCCTGTATAAACGTATCCTTGAGCGCAAGTGAAAATGCCTCGTCCATGCATCTGCTCTTGAACCATTTGTCCTTCGTATTTATCGCCATTAGGCCAAATATGAGTTGTGAACCCAGGGACTTGTTCGGTGCTTTGTGTGGACTGAGTTCTTTTTCGTTCTTGACGCGCTTTGGTGTAAGTTGTGGATTGTCCCTTCCATCCTGAAGCTTCAGCATATCGCCGCTTCATATGTATTTCGGTCAACTTTTTATAAGCGGTGGTGATTTGTTGGAACATGTCATGCGCTTTTTTTTGCAAACGCTCAGATTCGATAGGGAATCGGTCTGGATGCCATACCTTGACTTGAGCTTTATAAGCTTTTTTTATTTCCGCAAGCGATGCGTTCGGTTTTAATTTGAGAATGATTAAATATTTTTCAATCATGGTTTTATAGCGGGGTGAATAAAGTCAGGTTATTTCATTGTGCTTCAATGGATAAACCATTCTTCAGTACCTTCGTGACCCTCTTGATGTTTTTTGTCCGTTTCCCAAGTGTGCAAAACGTAGTCGATACTGAAAGATTCTAGGGTCATAGGGTTTCGTAAATCGAAATAACGGTATCCACGATAATCAGGATAAAAATTTTCGATGCTTAGGGGTTGGCAGGTCATTCCCTTAGATTCGGCTTCTTGTTTCAAGTTTTCCCAATTGGAAGCGTCGATTGCCTCGACGACTATTCCCGAACTATCCTTTTTTAAAAACATTAAATGTCGTTTTCCTTCGTTCATTTTTTTCTAAGCCGTATGCAAATTAAAGATCAGGTTTCAGGGGTTGAGTTCACGCAATCTTTCAAGGCATCGTGCCAATGTGGCATCTTAAAAGCGAATGTTTTTTCCAATTTGTCGTTGGATAATAGTGAGTAAAGGGGGCGGACTGCCGGAGTCGGGTAGTCAGAGGTCGGAATAGGAAGTAAGTGAGTGTCTTGAGATGCACCGGATAAACTCAGAATTTCTTTCGCAAAACCATGCCAGCTCGATTTCCCCTGGCAGGTTAAATGAAATATTCCTGATAGCGAAAGATATGACTTATCTCTTAAACCTTGTTCTAGAATTTTGCGTGTTGCGAGAGCAATAGAGCGGGCCCATGTTGGGGCGCCTATTTGATCATCAACAATTCGAAGCGTGTTCTTTTCAGCTGCCAACTTTTTAATTGTTCGTAAAAAACTTTTGCCTTGAAGGCTGTATACCCAACTGGTTCTCAAAATTAGATAGGGAATCCCAGCTTCGGCGATGTTTTTTTCTCCTGCCAGTTTAGACTCTCCATAGATGCTCAAAGGGCAGGTGGTATCTTCTTCGCGATAAGGGGTATCTGAGCGGCCATCAAAAACATAGTCGGTGGAATAGTGGATCAGGCTTGCTCCAATCTTTTTTGCTGCTTTTGCTAAAACCCCGGGCGCGACCCCATTTACGGTCATTGCCAAGTCATGTTCTTCTTCTGCCCTGTCGACGGCGGTATAGGCGGCAGCATTGATAATGATATCTGGTTGTATGTCAAGGACTGCGGATTCGATAGAGTCTATTTTTGAAAGATCCAGTTGCTCTCTTTCCACAGAAACCAGTTTTCCCATATCTTTTAGAATGTTATTTAATTCTCCACCAACCTGTCCGGTTTTTCCTGTTAAAAGAATTTTCATTGAGAAAGAATTATAAAGAGGTGCTCGACAAACAATATATTTTTTGTTTATGCGTTAGCAATCATGCGTGTCAAATATTGACCGTATTCGTTTTTTTTCAACGTGTGGGCAAGTTTTTCAACATCAGTTGCGGAAATCCACCCTTTTGTGAAAGCGATCTCTTCGGGGCAGCAAACCATGAGTCCCTGACGTTTTTGAATAGTTTCTATGAAGTTGGCAGCATCAAGCAGAGAATCGTGAGACCCAGTATCCAGCCAGGCAAAACCGCGGCTCATTCTCTCGACAGATAACTGCGATTGCTCAAGGTATACCCGATTGACATCGGTGATTTCCAATTCGCCTCGGTGGGAAGGTTTGATGGAGCCTGCAATGTCAACGACTTGCTTGTCATAAAAATATAATCCAGTAATAGCGTAATGCGATTTAGGTTTTTCCGGTTTTTCCTCGACGCTGACTACTTTATCGTTATCATCAAACTCAGCGACACCATAGTGTTGCGGATCTTTGACCCAATATCCAAAT
>JAJDBA010000099.1 GCA_029261675.1 Nitrospinaceae bacterium | reverse complement strand
CCGTCACCATCCCCGAAGGATACCGCATCACAGAAATAGCAGACCTATTGGAAAAACAAAACCTCGTCGATAAAGAGACTTTTCTACAGCAAACAAAAAACATGAAGCTGGTAACAGGAATTCCTGCTGACTCTCTGGAGGGCTACCTCTTTCCCGAAACCTACCATTTCGGTAAGTTCACTGCTGAAGCAACTATTGTAAAAAAAATGGTGGAGACATTTAAGGAACGAGCCTTGAAACAAGAGTTTCTTAAACGCGCTAAAGAAATAGGGTTTTCCTATCACGAAATTATAACGCTCGCCTCATTGATCGAAAAAGAAACGGGAAAAGATTCCGAACGCAAACAAATATCCTCTGTTTTTCACAACCGCTTGAAAAAAAATATGCGGTTGCAGACCGATCCGACGGTAATCTATGCAATAGAAAACTTTGATGGCAATATCAGAAAGCGTGACCTAAAAATAGACTCTCCCTACAATACATATCGATATAAAGGTCTGCCGCCTGGCCCAATCGCTAGCCCTGGTCTCAAATCGATTGTTGCTGCACTTTATCCGGCAAAAACTGCAAACCTGTATTTTGTTTCACGTCAGGACGGGAGTCACCAATTTTCAGCAACGCTAAACGAACATAACCGGGCGGTGCAGAAATATCAATTAAGACGCGTCCGCCGCTAGTAACACCTTGGCTTTTAGCAAGCCTCTTTCTTTTCTCCATTTTTCCCCCCCGCAGTTTTTTCACTATTTATGACTTGTATCAGCAAACGTGAGTATTCTTCTGTTAGCTGATTAAAATTTTGCGCCAATATATTATTGGCTCCATCGAGCATAGCGGCAACTTCCTCCCAACTCATTTCCTCACAATTCGGCTTCATAACTTTCCTCCCTCCAACTCCAAGCCAGAATGGATTTAGTACCCACTGAAAGGCCAGCTCAAAGTTAGTTGAATGTTTAACGGTAATACTGTAATATAAAATAATTAAACACATGTCAACACAAAAACCATATAAATGACTAATAAATTAAGCGAACGTATAATTTATGCAAGGAAATCAAAGGGTTTCAAGCAAAAAGAATTAGCTAATATTTTAAAAATATCCTTGCCGACGATGAACCATTATGAAAGTGGTAAACGCGCTCCAAATTCCGAGCTATTGTCCCAAATCGCAAAGACTTTGGGTTGTGATCCCGGTTGGTTGCTCACTGGCGAAGGACAATCAGAGAAAAAAGAAACTCACTCAACCGAACCGATGTCATCATCTACACTCAATGATTTCGTTCTAGTCCCTCGATACAATGTCGAAGCTTCGGCGGGGGGGGGATCTGTCATTCATTCAGAACAAATTGTCGACCACCTTGCCTTTAAAGCAAGCTGGGTCAGCAAAGAACTAGGGGCCGACCCTAAAAACCTGCTACTCATCCACTCTATTGGCGATTCGATGGAGCCCACCTTGCGCTCAGGAGACCTGTTACTGGTAGACCGCAACAAGGCCCGAATGAAGGGCGATGGAATCTATCTCATCAACTTCGACGATGGATTAATGGTTAAACGGCTAGAATGGATGATGGATGGTACAGTGGTTATTCGTGGAGATAATATCAGCGTTTCCAGAGAACAAAAACTCACTGCCATTGAAATGGAAAAGCTTCACCTGTTAGGCCGTGTGGTGTGGGTGGGTGGCAAAGTATAATTACTAAGTTCAGCGCTTGTCCTGTAGAAACCGAACAAGGTTGCTTACCAATACGTTATAAGGCACCGCAATATTCCTTTTCGTCCCCTCCTTCACGACAACACCATTTATTGCGTCAATTTCGGTAACCTTTCCTGCCCGCAGATCTTGCAACATCGAAGACTCATGTTCATAGGTGCTAGGCAATAATTTCCTATAAAATTCTTCAAGATAGTCCTGCGCATTCTTCCAGTGAGTTTCATACCCCATGGCTTGCATCACCGTAAAAACTTCATCAACGATGCCTTTCATTATTTCCCGAGTGCTTTCTTTTTCCCCAAGCAACCCGTACGGAACTTCCAATAAGGCACCCAGTGCATTGAGAGCGCAGTTGTAAAGCATTTTCGCCCATAAGTCCCTGGCAATATAAGGTGTCACCGCAGAGGGAAGTCCTCCCTCTTCCAAAGCCTTGGCAAGCGATTCAAGACACTCCAAGTCACCACCCAAAAGCGAACCCAAATGAACAGGTTGCGCATGAACGGTCACATCCACTTTATTTTTTTTCGGACGGATGAATCCGGTGATCACCCGCGCATTAAAGACGTTCTTAAAATATTGTGAAAATATTTCCGCATTACCCCAGCCATTTTGACAAAGCACAATCTTTGAAGTATCGGGTAGCCATTCCTGTAATTGCCGTCCTGCATTTTCCGTACCAAAAGATTTCACACAGACCAAAACAAAATCAAATTTTGCGTCTTTAGCTGGACCAAGAAAAATCTCAAACGAATCGGAATGAAACTCACCAAAAATACCAACCCGGTACAATCCATTTTTTTTAAGCTCTGTCTCCTCTCTCGCAATCAAACTAACACGGCAACCCGATTGCAGAAGAAAACTGGCTAGCCCAAGCCCTACTGCCCCCGCCCCCACAACTAAAACTTTTAACATATCAGGACTTTCTATTGTATGAAGTCGAAAAAAAATGACGACTTTAAAAATCACAGAACTCCGACTCGCAAAACCTAAATTAGCATATCCCTGCATTACGACCAAACAAGGGTTTGATTCATATCTAAAAGAGCGATAAACTGGTTCTACAATAATTTGATCTCTCATACCATATATAAGGAATGAGTTAAGGAGGCAAACATGAATATGGAAAATCACCAACAACCTCAATTCAATCATGAGGAATGGATAAGCCGTTTATTCCGGTTTATTGAAACAGCCCGACAATTTTCTATTGCGTTTGCACAAGCCTTTAAAACCCTGTTCCAAAAAGGTCTGTCTGAAGCTTGGAAAGAAATTCGATCTGCGTCTAAAAAACTTTCACTGGCAGATTTTATTTTCGCAGGCACCCTGACATCGATTGCAGTATTTGGCGGACTAATTCTGTTCGCAGGTATCGGTTTATTGAGCTACCAATCTCTCTTATGGTTGCAAAGCGGTGTGTGGACAGAGTATCCCTTGCTAACGGTTTTCAACTTTCTTTTTGAAAACACAGCTCTTCATCAATGGATCGTTACCCCCGAGTCATGGATTGGAATGCAAAAAATGATTTTATGGGTTTTGGAATCCATTCCTGTATCACTTGCATTAATGGTTCCAGGTTTTTCAATTACTATTATGGCTGGCGGCATTTTAATAGCGGCTTTGGTCTTTAGATTTTACCAGTTCAAAAAATATAATGACTGAAGATTCACTAGCCCTCAAAAAAAAGCTGGAAGGCTCCAAAAAATATCTCCAGAATGCAGATCTTAAAGGAGCCAATCTTGCAGGTATAGACTTGAAAGGGGCGCTTCTGGGAGGTGCCGATCTACGTGGTGCGAACCTGTCGAAAGCGTTTTTTGGCGATGCAATTCTTGCCAAAGCCAATCTGGCTGAAGCTAATCTAGAAGAAACTAATATAAACAGTGCGGACTTGAACAAGGCAAATCTAAAAGGCGCAAATTTGCGTGCGACTTATGCCCGATTAGCTGACTTGAGAGGGGCCAATTTAAGCAATGCAAATCTAACCAAAGCAAATCTCCGCCAATGCTCCATGTTTAAAGTCTGGATGAGAAACTCTGACCTTAGTGGTGCCAATTTACAAAACATAAAAGGCGCGCAATCGCAAATGCAAGAATCGAAATTTTGCGGTGCAAAAATGGAAGGAGCCGAACTTTCAGGGGCCAGACTAGATGGAGCCAATATGGAGGGAGCTGGTTTGCAAGTAGCAAACTTGAGCAGAGCCGTACTAAAAAACACCAATTTTAAGGGAGCCGATTTAAAAGGGGCCAACCTAAGGTACGTAACCGGGTTAACAAAAGAACAAATAGAAAGCACCCTCATTGACAGAAAAACTCTTCTACCTCATCACCTGAAAATAAAATGGATAACCGAAACCGAGTTTGAATGCCACGATTCTCAAGATAAGCCGCACTATTGAAAACTACTTTTCGTTTCGTCTATCAATTTCTCCCAGTAACTCATCCACTGTACGAACATTTATAAGATCTCGATAACTCGATACCATACCAATGATATTTATGCTTAGAGGAAACGGTTCATCCCGGTCGCGCAAAATTATGGTACCCGTGATATCCTGCTCATTAAATTCAACTAGGTTTTCTGCCAAAACAGGTATCGAAACCTGCTCCACCTCAATAGAAAAAGAATATTGTTTTTCCAAATACTTTTTCAACTCGTCCACTTCCGGTTGAGATAAAAGATAATTTGCGCGCCGCTCAATCCAAAGCTTTGCCTTACCCGTCTCGGACAAGTTATGATAATCCTCGATCAAACTTTCAAAAGGCAGTAAAGGGTCATCCCTCAAATAGCAAACCCAGTCCACTTTCACAAAGTTCTCCGGGTTCTGCCCAGATAGAAGCCTGGAAGAATCAATCAAAGAGAATGCGCGAAACAGTTTCAAACAGTATTCCTTCCCAAATAAAACAGACTATTTAATATGACTCGTTAATTATAAAGAGTATGATTATGTCTTAACAATATTAATCTACAAAAAATGATTTTTTACGGATAACTAATGACTAACGAAAGAAAAATAATCAAGTTCGGCGCGGCAACAGGGTTCACTGTGGTGCTGGAATTTGGCAACGATGCAGAAATGACAGACTACCGTAACAAAATAGAAGATGCCGGTTTAAAATGCGAAACCTTAGCCGATTTCAACTTGAATTTTGATCAAGCTGATTTATTCATGGATATGAGAAGCATGGAATGCAGAGAACAATTCGATATTGATGACTGGGTATAGCCTAATTCTTCTTCTGTGACCGTAGAGCTTCCAAACGTTCAGACAGAGTTTGCCCACCCTCCTCCCTGTTTTGTAAAAACCGGGTGAACCAGTCCAATCCTTTTCCCAGTTGCGGATCCATTTTTATGGCTTTGGCATAGTCTTCAATCGCCAAGTCATAGAGCCCCATGCGATCTTCTAAAATTCCCCTGTTGGCAAACGAAACCGCAGAGTTCGGGTCGAGAGATAAAACTTCGTTGAACGCGTCGAGGGCTTGCTGGTCTTTGCCCAACTGCATGAGAGTTCTTGCCCGCCCCCTTTTGGCGTGAATAAAATTGGGGTTTTCCAACACAGCGGTATTATAAAACTTAAGCGCTTCCTCAAATTTTCCGTCTGTATAGAGTCCAACTGCTTTAGCAAAGGCGGGACGTTGTTGTGAAGGTGTAGAGCTTTTTAAAACGGCCCAACTGAAGGAGAGAAAAATCATGCCGATGCCGCAAAAACGGATAACGCGATACATTTTATCCGTTTCCATGATTGCTAAATTTATTGAGAGTATTTCCAATGAGCGAGACGCACATCGCTCAGGCGTTGGAGAACTCTTTCGATAGAACTTTCATTGAATTTTTCTTTGTCGAATACAGCGTTCACAAAGTCCGCAACAACACCCGGTTGAGCTTCACCAAATGAAGGTACTTTTTTGCCAACAAACTCATAGGTAGATTCATCTGAGGTGTAATACCTGAAAAAGGTAGTGAGATATAAAATCATACTGTTACGCGCAATATGACTTGGCTTGCCATTTTTGCTAATACTGGAAACAGTAAGCTGCATACCCGCAATTCTCCTGCGGGAATCGAGGTTGTGTTTAGCAACCTCAAATTTTGCGGCCTGAAAGCATGCGGAAAGAACAGAACTCTCGAGATTACCATAAGGGAATTCATTGTTCCCCTGACGAAGACTTTTCATTTTATCCATCGCCTTCTTACCTTTTGGTGAATAGCAAAATCGGGCTCGCCAAGCCCTGAATTCTTTGACCGTTTTAATCATTATGTTCCCTAATTTTGAATGGCAGGATCGAGCTGCAAGTTTTGTTCTGCCACATAAGTTTGATACCCCTTTTGATGAATCAGCACATGGTACCAAGGTTCATCTTTTGGCGGCCTGCTTTTAGCCACCTCTTCATACCATTCATCAGTTGACTTAAATTCCAAATCTACACCAAGAATAATACCTCGATAATCAAACAGTTTGTGATGGATCAATTGACCAACACAGAATTTTGCTTTTGACGATTTGCTCATTCTTCACCAGAGTTAGAAAATATTTAGGCTTGCATGTTAGACAAGTTTACATTCATAGGTATCTTCGGAAGTCCAGTTAACTTGTATATAATCCGGAACCTTCGTCTCACTATCAATTACAGAGGACTGAAGCTCTTCTGCAGAAATATTTTTAACAGAACTTAAGTCGACCCCTTGGAATTTGGTTTCTATGAGTTCGGCTCCTGAAAAATCGCAATCAATAACATGCGCACCTCTGAAGTCAGCATCCCCTAGTTTAGTGTTCACAAAACAAGTAGACTTCAAATGGGCATGTTTAAAATTTGCCTCGCTCAAATTTGCATTTGTAAAATCAACATCCGTGCAATCCGTTTCTATCATATCCGTTCCCGAAGCATCTGCGCCTTGCATTTTAGCGCCGATCAGTATTCCTTTCTTAAGGTTTGCACCTCTACTAAAATAACCCTCTCGTTGATACCTTCCAGTTAGTTTAGCTTCGCTAAAATCGGCACCTGTCAAATCTGCACCAGGAAGATTAGCCTCTACAAGTTTGGCTCGAGTTAGATCTGCCTTTTTCATATCTGCATCAGAGAGATTGATGCCCGTCATTTCCGTATCATTTAAATTTGTTCCTTGCAGGTTGGCTCGGGTCAAGTTTGCTTTGAGTAAGTTAGCACCCGAAAGGTTAGCTTCGGAAAAATCTGCTCGCATCGCTTTAACTGAAAACAAATTAGCCTCAACCAATAATGCTCCTTTCAAATTAGCACTCGTCAGAATAGCGGAAATCAAATTTGCTCTGGTCAAATCCAAACCAGAAAGATCCAAGCCTTTGAGGTCAGCATCCACAAGATTACTTATTGAGTTAGCGACTTTATCTCTATCCCAAGTTGTCATTTAGAACCTGTCGTTAAATTTTTAAAATCGCTGTTAAGCATTGGCATATGGGCTATTAATCTATTCATGTGGAACGCTAAAGTCAAATGGTTATCGAAATTGCTTAGAAAAGAGCTAAACTACTTCAGAAAGAACATAAAAAGGGAATTTTTTGACCCAACCTAAACCTTCAAGCCAAAGCAGTTTTACTCTCATCGAAATATTGATCGTGGTAGTTATAATTGGTCTATTTCATTTCCCTACTACGGCCAGTACAAACAGCGCGCATACGATGTGTATTCAAGGGCCAACCTTAAAACCCTGTGGCTTACCTGCAATCTTTACTGGCAAGATAACCCGAACGGAACTTGCAACATCGCCGCAGTCACCAACCCAACTTACGGATTTTCTACAGCTGTCGATGTCACACTGATCGGCTAGGGAACCAAAACCAGTTTCAGCGGAACCGCGAGCCACAACGACAGCC